>NZ_AODH01000011.1 GCF_000525915.1 Brochothrix campestris FSL F6-1037
ATTTTTAATCCATTTATCTAATCCCGAAGGGGTTAAATCATATTCACGAGCAATATCAGCACGTGACTTTCCATTTTCATAAAGCTTCACCATTTGCAGTTTAAATTCAGGCGTAAATGTTCGACGTTGACGTGGCATAGTAGCACACTCCTTTTTTATTAGTAGTCTTAGTTTACAAGCCCTCATTTATTCTGTCTAACTTAGTGTAGCCTATCCATTTTACAAAATTCAGATATTCTTTTGAAGGACTTCAATGAACAAAAAGAAAATTTAGTAATTACACATAATAAAGCTAAAGATGTTGAAATAGAGCGATATTTTAATATTGATCACTTTTTTATTAAATGGCAAAATACTTATCCAGAAGTAATAGATCGAATTATTAGTAGTTTAAAGGAAAAGGAATTATTTGAAAAATTCTTCAAGATAAAATCCGAGTTAAGTAATTCCTTTATTTTTGATTTGGATATTAAGAAAGAAAAAGAAAAACTGAGTGATAAATATAAAGATTTTACGTTTACAGAGGATAAAATAAAAAGTATTTCATCTTCAATTTATTCATATGAGAAGTATCAGTTAGAAAAACTTGAAATAGAAATCTCAAAAGATAATAGTATCATTTCAGAAGCAGCACAGTTTAGATATATATATTTGGAATTACACTTAGAGAGCAAGTAGAAAAGTTACATTATGATAATGAATTATTATTAAGCTCATTAGACAACATAGGAATTAGATGAAAATTATACTGGATATATAGATTAGAATGCTTTCATCTAAATTATTACTCAGAAAAATTTGAATTGCTTTAAGAAGGTAACATTCAAAAAATAAACTATATTAGTCGTTATAGATGTTATAATAAGTACATGTGGTTTAAAAAGTAAATCTTATAGGTGGTGGCTGGATGGAAGATATTGAATGGTTAGTAAAGATGCTTGAAGAAAAAATAGAAGAAAAGAATTTAGATTATAATCGATTCATGGTTTTGTTATGGAATAATAATACCGAGATTAAACACCTTTTTGAAGAAATAGATTCGTCTATACTTAATATCAATGTAATCGTATCAGAGCAATTATTAGATATACCTTCTAAATTACAAGCTATAAAAACACAGCAAATTATCACTGAAGTTATTAGAAATAATCCTCAAAAGGTTATTGTTATTGATAATTTTGAGATATTATTTAGTCCAATATTAAAAGTTAAACCAATAGAATTATTTAGAGAACTGAGTCGTTATAAAACCATTATTGTTATTTGGCGTTATTCTTATGAAAATAATAGATTAGTTTATGCGGTCCCAGAACATATTGAATATCAGGAAGCACAGATAAATAAAAATGAAATGATTATCAATTAGGAGAATGAAGAATGAAATATAGAGATTTAGTTAATTTTGAACCAATAGATTCAGTCATCCAATTAACAGATGCAAACAATAAAGATAGAGCTCTTCACTTATTAGATACCTTTGTTATATCCGATAGAATGGCTGATACAATTAATAATACTATCATTAATCAGTTGCAATTTTCCAAACCCACAGATAATAAAGGATTGATGATTGTAGGTAATTACGGAAGTGGTAAATCTCATCTAATGAGTGTTATCTCTACAATTGCTGAGTATAGTGATTCAAGTCAGCGCCTTCAAAATGAAGCTGTTGCTGAAAAAGCACAGGAAATTGAAGGGGAATTTAAAGTTATTCGATTTGAAATCGGAAGTACAGAAATGTCATTACGAGAAATAATAACACAACAATTGGAACTCGGATTATTGGAGTTAGGAATTACTTTCGAATTTCCTAATGCCGATCAAATTGTTAGTAATAAAAATTCTTTACTAGAGATGATGTCAATTTTTAATGAAAAATATCCTGACAAAGGTTTATTACTAGTAGTTGATGAGTTACTAGATTATTTAAGAGGAAGAAAAGAGCAAGAGTTAACTTTAGATTTAGGATTTTTACGAGAAATTGGCGAAATTGCACACAATACAAGATTTCGATTTATTGCGGGTATTCAAGAAATGCTTTTTGATAACCCAAGATTTAGTTTTGTAGCGGATTCTTTGAGACGTGTAAAAGAGCGTTTTGAACAAGTAAGAATTGTGAAAGAAGATATTTCATATGTCATATCTGAAAGACTTTTAAAGAAAGATGAGAAGCAAAAAGCTCTTGTTAGGGAGCATCTAACTAGTTTCACTAAATTATACAGTAGACTAGCTGAAGATATGGATAAGTTTGTGGATCTTTATCCAATTCATCCAAGTTACTTAACTGCTTTTGAGAAAGTTCACAATATTGAAAAACGAGTAGCATTAAAAATCATTACTATGGAAATTCAGAAAATAATTGATCACGATGTACCAGTGGATAGTACAGGAGTAGTTGCATATGATAATTATTGGTCTTTTATTGAAGAGGATCCATCTAATAAAACTATCCCATCTGTTCGAGAAGTTTTAGAAAAAACAGCTATTTTAAAAGATAAAGTCAATTCATCATTTCCTAGTGATCGTAAAGGACAGATGTATAAAGATGTTTCGCTTCAAGTTATTAACGGGTTGGCGTTGAATAGACTAACAATGGATGATATATATAGTCCTGTCGGATTAACAGCATCAACGTTGAAAGATGATCTATTTCTTGTAATTCCAGGACAATTAGATTTTTTATTGGAGGACGATGATCCGTCAGCATTTTTAGAAACAAGTGTGTCTGTTGCAATAAAAACGATCATGGAAACTGTAAGCTATCAGTATATTTCAGTAAACCAAGAGAATGGACAATATTACCTTGATTTAAAGAAAGATATTGATATTGAGAGTTTAATTAGCGAGCGAACAGAAATCATAGAAAATGCTACTTTAGATAGTTACTATTATAAAATTCTACAAAATGCTGTTGCATTGGATGATAACACTTACGTTTCAGGCTATCGTATTTGGCAACATGAGTTACCTTGGGAACAAAGAAGGGTAATGAGAAGAGGATACCTTTTCTTTGGGTCACCTAACGAAAGATCTACAGCTCAACCAGAACGTGATTTTTATGTCTATATGCTGAGACCGTTTGAAAAAGTTCAATATAAAGATGAATTGAAATCAGATGAGGTATTCTTTGAACTTAGTTTAGAAGATAAAAATTTTAAAATGAATTTATTGAATTATGCTGCAGCTAACGAGTTATATAATGAAACTACTTCAGCTCAAAAAAGGTTATATAAAGACAAAATAGATAGTTATTTTAAAAAACTAAATAAATGGTTAACAGAACACTTTGTGAATGCATTTAAAATAACTTATAAAGGAAAAACAGGATACTTAAATGATTTTGGAATGTTCTTACCTCAAGAGGATAACGTTAAGTCTTTAGTCAATTTTTCTGCACAGGAATTTCTTGCAAAACATTTTTCTGAGAAGTATCCAGAATACCCAAGTTTTAGAAATTATAAACCAGGATTTATTTCTAGTAATAATATTAAAGGTGTTGCTTCTGACGCATTACAAAGAATAAATGGTAGAAACAGTATTCAAGGTGAGTCAGTTTTAGAAGGCTTAGTTCTTCTAAGTAATCAAAAGACAATTACTAGTGAATCTGTTACAAATTCAGCTTATGCACGTTGGATAGTTGAAACATTAGAAATAAAAGGAAATGGTAAAGTATTAAACAATGATGAATTTTTTAATATTAACGCTGTTCGTGGTGTTGAAGATCGTCGATTATCAAAATCCTTTGATTTGGAACCTGAATTAGTTGTTGTTTTACTAGGAGCTTTGTTAAGTACAGGGAAAATTGAAGTGAATATAGATGGAACAACATATACAGCAATGAATTTTTCAGAATTTGCAGTATTATCTATGGATAAGTTAACAAGATTTTCATATATTAAAAAGCCATCAGGATTGCCTTTAACAGAAATTAATGAAATTTTGCATTTATTTGGAGAATCAGCTCCAAATAATAATGAAGAAGTTTTAGAAGGTTCAATCCGCAGAATGAATTCTAAGCTTAATACTTCTATTGAAGAAGTGTTAAAAGTTAAACGTGACCTATCAATAGGATATCTTGTTGGTAATTTAGATGTTTTAGATAACAATACGAGAAGCGAATATGCAGATCAATTAGAGTCGTTTAAATTATTTTGCGAACAACTACTACGCTATAATAGTATTCCTAAAATGAAAAATTTAAATGTATCTATTTCTGAAATAGAAAAGCAAAAACAAAAATAAAGAACTTGTTGAATCATTAAATATTTTGAAAAAAAAATGTAGATGAAGTAAGTCAGTTAGTAAATTATCTTGATCAAGCAAAATATAGTTATGGACAAAATTCAGATTGGTCTAAAACTATTGATGAAACTGTATCTAAACTACGTTCAAATATTTCTGATGGACAATCATATATGTCTAATCTTTCTGAATTACGTCAATTAAAGGAAGAGTATATTACGCAATACTATATAATTCATGAACAATCAAGATTAACAGCGACTGAAGATAATAAAAAACAAGAAATATTACGCTCCCCACAATTAAATATGCTTCGACGCCTACAATCAAGTATATCTTTACTACCAGGAGAGCAGTTAAATACTTGGCAAGAAAATCTGGAAAAAAACAAAAAACATGTTATCAATTAAAGAAAACTGATTTAGAAACGAGTCCGACTTGTCCACATTGTAATTTTTTATTGAGCGCAGATAGACGTGATTCAAGAAATATTGTTGAGAATGCAATGTCTGAGCTAACTGATATTTATGATAACTGGCTAAATATTTTAGTAGATAATTTAAAACAGGATTCTATCCAAGAGGGATTATCTCTTTTATCCAATGATGAGCAAAAATCCGTTGAATTGTTAATATCTAGCAAAGAACTTCCATTACCATTGGATCAGAAATATATAGATATGATAAAAAACCTTTTTGATGGATTTGAAAAAGTAGAGCTATCTCAAGAAGATATTATAAAAATGCTTGGAAATGGTAGTCCTATGAGTGTTAATGAATTAGAAGGTAGAATTCGTGAATTGATAGAGACGGCTATTGATGGCAAAGATAAAGATAAAGTAAGAATAATGTATAAAGGATGATGATTTTATGGATCAAGATTCGTTGTTTGAAGAAGAAAATAGACCTGTCGAATGTTTGGGAATGACATTTGAGAGTGATAATGAGAGAAGAGAATATTTCAGAAATGAGTTGCGAAAAAAGTTACCAGACTTAAGAAGTATTGAGGGATTTCCTATTGGTGAAGATGAAGATATTATTGAGTTATCTGATCCACCGTATTATACAGCTTGTCCAAATCCATGGATGAATGAATTTGTTTCTAATAATAAACAAATTGATGAAGCCTATACCGAGTTAAAACCGTATACTGCAGATGTTAGCGAAGGGAAAAACGAACCCATTTATAACGTTCATACGTATCATACAAAAGTTCCTCCAAAAGCAATAATGAGATATTTGCTGCACTATACTATGCCAGGAGATTTTATATTTGATGGATTTTCTGGGACGGGTATGACTGGTGTTGCATCTAGTTATTTAAATATAGAATCTAAAGTGAGAGAACTTGGATATGATTTAAAAGATAAGCGAGTGGTCGATAGTTCTGGAGTAGTGGTAGGAAATATGGGCGAAAGAAATGTATTATTGCAAGACTTATCGCCACAAGCGACATTTATTTCTAGTTGTTTGAATAAACCTATTGATATTGAATCTTTTTTGAAAGAAGCCAATACTATATTAAATAATTTGGAAGAAAAATACAAAAATTTCTTTATAACTCACAGAGAAGAAAGGGAGTTTAAAGTAAATTATTGGGTATGGAGTGATGTGTTTGTATGCTCAAGTTGTAGTGAAGAAATAGTATTTTTTGATGCAGCTAGTGATGATGATGGGAAAGTACAGAAAGAATTTGCGTGTCCTAATTGTAAAGCAAGACTAACCAAGAATAAATTAAATCGTGCATTTGAAAAGAAACATGATCCAACTATTGATAAAATTGTTAATGAAGCTAAAAGGGTAATAGTCTTGGTGAATTATACAAATTATAATGGAAAAAAAATACTAGAAAGAGCGACAAAAAAGGATATTGAACTATTCAAAAAAATTGATTCAGAAGAAATTACAAATTGGTTGCCTACAAATGAAATCCCTAATGGAGATGAGATACCCAGAGTTAGGAGGCTAGGAATAACTAATGTGAATCAATTATATTTTAAAAAATCTCAAATCATACTATCAGATTTTAGAGAAAAGATAAATAATTCCAATAATAAAGACTTTTTATTATTATTATTTACTAGCCAATTAATTAATATATCAAAATTGAATAGATTTAGACCCGGAGTATCATTTCCATATAATCCAATGAGTGGGACTATGTACATAGGATCCCTTGTAAGTGAGTCTAATGTAATTGATGCTTATAGAAATAAACTAAAGAAATTTGAAAAAGCTTTTATTATAAAAAATAGAAATACAATGATTTCAACACAGTCCTCAACAAAAATTAATCTAAATGACAATAGTATTGATTATATTTTTACAGATCCTCCCTTTGGAGCTAATTTAATGTATTCAGAACTTAGTTTTATGTGGGAAACATGGTTAAAAATACAAACTAATACAGATAAAGAAACGATAATTAGTAAAAAACAAAACAAAGCGGTGGATGAATATTTAAGATTATTAACAGCTACATTTTCAGAGTATTATAGAATATTAAAACCTAATAAATGGATTACTGTCGAATTTAGTAATTCTAAAGCAAGTGTCTGGAATGCAATACAAGACGCTATGCAGAAATCAGGATTTATTATAGCTAATGTTTCAGCTTTGGATAAGCAACAGGGGAGTTTTAAAGCAGTTACGACTACAACAGCTGTTAAACAAGATTTAGTTATCTCAGCATATAAACCTTTAGAATCAAACATATCGAAAATTAAAGAAGCTAATGGGAGTGAAACTTCAGCTTGGCTATTTATAGATCAACATCTTTTAAAGCTACCTGTATTTGATGGGGAACGTGGAGAAGCAACTATTGTTACGGAGAGAACGCCTAGAATATTATTTGATAGAATGATTGCATATCACGTTCAATCGGGTATGGCAGTTCCAATCTCTTCTGCTGAGTTTCAGGAGAAAGTCGCTCAAAAATATGTTATGAGAGATGGAATGGTCTTTTTAGAGTCTCAAGTAGCTGAGTATGATAAGAAGAGAATTTTAGCGAAAGAATTTTCGCAACAGTCATTATTCGTCTCAGATGAAGGTAGTGCAATCGAATGGTTACGTCAACAATTGATGAAGAAACCACAAAGTAGACAGGATATTCATCCTCAATTTATGAAAGAAATTCAATATATTGCAAAACATGAGGAGCTCCCTGAACTAGATAATCTTTTGGCAGAAAACTTCTTGTTATATGATAGTGAAGATGTTGTGCCAGATCAAATTGCTGCTTATTTACGAAAAAATTATCATGATATGCGTGGTCTAGAAAATCAAGATGATAAGATGAAGAGTAAGGCTAAAAATAGATGGTATGTTCCTGATCCAAACAAACAAGCCGATTTAGAAAAATTAAGAGAAAAGAGTTTGTTAAGAGAATTTAATCATTACGTAGAAGAAGTTAGTGGAACTAAGAAGAAATTAAAACTCTTCCGTTCTGAAGCTATTCGAGCAGGATTTAAAAAAGCTTGGAGCGAAAAAGATTATCAAAAAATTGTAGACGTAGCAGAATATTTACCAGAAAAAATTATTCAAGAAGATGATAAGTTGTTAATGTTCCATACTCACGCATTAATGAGATTAGATATTTAGGAGGTTGTATGATGGATTGGGTAGAGAAAATAAAAAACATGTTCCCTAGAACAGGAGACTTTTATCTCGTAAAGGATTCGGATGGAATCCTAGATGATTCAAGTGTAATAGACATGTTTAGTAGGAATGATATTGACTATGTTGATTTTCTTGACCCAATTGTTTTTCGGCATACTTATGAGGCTACCTATAAATATGAAAGAACTAATACTTTGATAATTCGGACTGTGAACTATTCTGATATACCTTATGATGTCTATGCTGAGGCTTTTCAGATACAAATTAATTTAAAAGATTTAATAGCATTTTTGGATTACACAGCAATTAAAGAGTGTAAAATCGGACTACCTGAATTAATTGACATTGATTCCTTTCAATATAAAACTTTAAATTACGAAGAAACTAAGATATTGTTATCTAAAAAAAACAAACATGAAGATATGAAAGAGTATGTGTTGCCTGTAACAAATGATATAAAAACATTTGGATTAGCAGCTATGATTATTGGTCAATGGAGAAGTGGGGATAATACCTTAAATGAAAAGCAAATTTCAAGTATTAATAATGTTAATTCAAAATTTCAGAAGTGGTTAATTCAAAATTTTGATCAAACAGTCTCCTTACCATCGTACCCTAAACCCAAAATGGTTCATCAAATTCCCGATTTTATGAATCATAGTGATTATAGTCAAAAAAAAGCATTAATTGTAATGGATGGAATGAGTTTTACTCAGTGGAATATAATAAAAGACTATCTTGCAGATAATCAATTTAAAACAGAAGTTACTCCAACTTTAGCATGGGTACCTTCGATAACTTCAGTATCAAGACAATCTATTTTTTCTGGAAAACCACCGTTGAATTTTAGTGATACTATTAATACAACAAATTATGAAGAAATACAATGGAAAAGTTTTTGGATAGATAAAGGATTTGACAAGTCTGATGTTTTTTATCAAAGGGCTCTAGGAAGTGATAATTATTTAGAAATGGATTTACAGCATTTACTAAGAAATAAAAAAATTGTTGGTTGTGTGATAGATAGTATAGACAGATTTATGCATGCTGCTCAACAAGGTTTATGGTCCGTTCATTCTGAATTAAATTATTGGTTGAATAGAGGCTTCTTACTATCATTTTTAAAAGATTTGATTGAGAATGATTTTGAAGTATATATGACTTCAGATCATGGAAATATAGAATCCCATGGTGTTGGAAGGATTAACCAAGGTGTGTTAGCGAATTCAAAGGGAGAAAGAGTCAGAGTATATGATGATAAAAGTATACGAAATAGAACTAGAGAAGATTATTTTGAAGTAAGCGAGAATTGGGATAGCCAGTTTTTACCGCGGAATTATTATCCTTTAATTGCGAAAGAAAATTATGCATTTATCACTAAAAATGATAAAATTGTTGGGCATGGTGGGACAAGCATTGAAGAAGTATTTGTACCATTTGTTAAAGTAACAAGGTAAGGAATGAATAGAATGAGGAAAACAGTCGGTTTATTTCGCCCATTGAGATTTGACCACTTAGATTTAACAGCTAAGCTTTTAGTTAAGTATTCGATAACTGATACATTTGAAATATTAGATGATGTTTTAGCCAAAGAGTTTAAAGGTAAGGAAGGTCGCCGAAAGATAATAAATAATTTGACTAGAGTATGGTCAGGTGGTAAAAAGGAACCTTCCACTTTTCAAAAAGAAGTATTAGCCAAATATAATGCGTCAGATAAAAATGATAAGATTATCTATCAATATTTGATGACTTCTTTAGCATTTCCATTCTTTAGTGAAACGACAACATTTATTGGGAAATACTTAAAAATGTCTGATACTTTTAAATCTAGTGTTATTTTATCTGAAATGAGAAATTCCTATGGAAGTGCAGAGTCAGTTTATAAGGGAGTCAATGCTGTTTTAAATGGTTTGAAGAGTTGGGAGATATTATCAGAAGGAAGTAGTAAGAATCATTATGTTTTTAAGGAGAACTTATTAGAGATTAGTAATGAGTTTCAACTAAATCTCCTGGTACTTGTAGTTATTCAAAATTACGTGGGTGATTCATTAACTGTTGAACAAATTAACAATCATGCATCTATGTTTCCTTTTAGATATTTAATCCGAAAAGAAGATATAGTATCTTCTCAATTTGAAATTATTGAAGACAGACTTGATACTTATATTTCGATATTATCATAAGAGTAATATTTTAAAGAATGACTAGTCTATTTTATGGTGTTAATTGGTGTTAATTTTATCCAAAACAATGGATTTCTATCATTTAATAAACCATTTTATATTTCTTATGTATTGGAATAAAAGGGCTCATAGGTACTGAGTATCCTTTGTTTTTAAGTATAGAATTCTCAAAACGTTAATAGTTACATATTGCCGTTTCAAACACTTTCCAAGCAATTGGGAAGTGTTTTTTTGTCAAAAAAACCATCTGCCGCGAAGAAGCTGACAGATGGTTGTTGTTTTAGAGGCTGATGAGCTGTGAGAATAACCACAGGATTAGTAACAGTAAGCAGATACTGATGACATATAGCACCAAAGTAAGTGTGCGTCTTTTTTGGGAGTGTGGCAGTTGACGGTAAAAGCGGTGGAAGCCTTTGTTGCGTCGCTTGTTGCGGCAAAAGGCAACGAAGGCCTGGTACATGTCGTCCTGTTGTGCGACTGGAATCGTGTGCCAAGCGCTCACATCTCGCGGCCCGCGTTTGACTAAGTCCGCATAGTTGCCCGTTTTATTAAAATCACCTTCGCTTTTCCACAGCCGTGTCGCTTGTTTACGTAATAACGGATCAGCTGGATGTTGCACATCGAGCCATTGGTGACTCTGATCATTTTTTGAAACGTCATGATTTTGTCCGTGCGACACACCGTAATTAAAGGAGGCGGTGTTGGCGATATCGCGACAATTGGTTAACTCGTATGCAGTTGGATCCGATTGATAGTGCCCGTTCGCCAAGCGCGTGTAACAATTCCATTCACTCACAAAACGGCCGGTCGCAATCTCAACGATGAATTCAGCCATCCGGGCATTGTTATACGGCCGTGGTGCCGTGTTTTTTTGGGGGATTTGGAGCTTCATGTTGGCGGGGAAACGAAAGCCAGTCGCTGCCCGATTATGAAAATTAGCACCGGTTGTGTAATCACAAGTCAGTTTAAAAGCTATGAGATAGTGTTGTAATTTTTCATAATCCGTTTTTCCATCATAGTGTGTGCGAATGTAGGTCATATTATGCAAATCGATATAACTGCGAAATAAATGGAGCTTACGACCGAGCGGACTTGTGCCGAGACCCTCAGCCGTCGGAAAGGCGAGTTGCACACTGCGTCGTAATTTACTAAAAAAAAGCGCATGCGGCGGCAGTTCCGGATCAATACGATACGGCCCAGTCAGCTGCAAAAACTGGTGTTGATCAATCGTTGCCTCTAATTGATGTATTAAAAGCGTCAACTTCGAGGTGGCTGACAGGTGCAAGGCATCAAACATTTTTTCGTAAAGGGGCGAACCGATTAAAAAAAGGGAGTCCGCGAGGGTTGTGTCTGTTGGTTGCTGTTCGGTCGCTGTCCGATAGACTAATATCGCGGCTTCATCCCAACCGGCATTTGTAAGAAAGGTCTCATTATGTCTCGTCATTGGCATTCATCCTAACTGTGAGAGTGATGTGATACGTCTACTAAAAGAATAGCATATCTAATCGATAATATAAAAAAATCAACTCGGTAAGCAGTTATTAACAGCCTTATCCCCATCTGTTGACAAGGCAGCCTAGTTCAAGTTATCCACATGTGGATAAACAAGCGCTAAAGCTGTCTTTTCAGCTCGAACTATCATAAAATAAAAGGAGAGTGTTTTTTTGAGGAGGTGATAGCCTGTGAACTTAAATAAAGAATTGCTTGTGACAACGACGCGTCTGTCGTTAGAAACACTGGCATCGACTGATTTACAACTTAATAATGACTTAAAACTGCTGTTTGTTGTGGTAGGTCGCCTCGAATTGGTGACACAGGGGCGGCTGACAGCCGTTGAAACCGGTGAAATAGCGCTCGTGAATCGCGGTGAAATGGTGAGTGTTGAAGCGAGTGCAGACAATAGCGTGCTATCACTTGAAGTTGATACCGTTCAGTTGGAACCGTTCAGCGGCTTTTTTCAATTGACACAGCCGTTATCCCCTCGCTATTATCCGGATGTGCATCACCAACTGACGAAGCTGCTGGCCCGTCTTTATCTGGAACAAGCAGAGCGCGCGAAAGGGTATCGTTATGTGATAGAAGGTTACATTAGACTGTTACTTGGTGTTTTAGTGAGAAGTTTACCGTACAGCACAAAATTAACAGATGAGCAGCAGTCGCCAAGCCATTCGGTGCGAAATGACGCTATCGTCGACTATCTGCACCGTCATTACACCGAGAAAATTAGTCTGCAGTCATTAGCCGATCAGTTTTATATGAGTAAATTTTATTTGGCCCATCGTTTTAAAGCAGAACGAGGTCTTACAATCGGCAACTATATTAGAGAAATAAGACTGTTGAAGGGGATTCGGTTGTTAGAAGCAACCACCATGTCGATTAACGGCATTGCTCAAGCGGTTGGTTTTTCAACGGCGCGCGCTTCAGTGATTTGTTCAGAGAGCGTAACGGTATTAGTCCGTTAGCTTTTCGCAATCGAAAGCTAGCCTTAGCCAAAGAATCAGCAGCCGAAATCCCCCGCTTTGTAGAACAACGGTTAAGAGGTTATTTAACAAGTAATGAGGGTGATTTGGTCAAGCAACTGCCTGTGGATAAGCATGTGAAACGTCTGACTGTGACGAACGAACAGAAAATTTTGAGTAAGCAACGTTTTTTTTGTGAAACTTGATGTACTCGAGTTGAATGCCTCAATTGTCACACAATTACATCGGAGTGGAATCCGGTATGTGGCTGTTGACAACATTGTGGATAACTTTATTTTTGTCGATGACATCACGATTGATTATCAACGGATCGATCAACGCTTACGTCAGCTTTGTGCGGCTGGTTTTATCCCGTATTTCCAATGGCAGGTGTCCGATTGGCAAAGCTATCAATCTGCCAAAGTGAAGCTGACTTTTGCAACGATGATGGAACAGTTTGCTTATCATTTGCAACGGGTGCATCCTTTGACAGCGCAATGGGTGTTTGAGTTTCGTTGTTTCAATGAACAAGCCGATAGTAGCGCTTTAATTCAGGCGTTGGTCGATAGTGTTCGTTATTTTAAACCGATTGGTGAGGTGTTGCTTCATTTTCCGCGTTTTCCAGGACAGGAGGAACCACAAACTACAAAGGAGAAGACAATCAAAGTCATCGATGATTTTTCAGCAGTGAGAGACTTGCCTTATGAGGCGGCGCTGCGGTTAATTTCGGCACGCTCAATTATTGAAAAGATAGCGGAAATGAGCAATAGTCATGGCCAACAGCTTGTGTTACAACAATTGCGAGCGGCCGATAATGATGCATATTTTGCAAAACTGACGGAACTGACAATGGCTAACTACATGATTTGGTATTGTTTCAATCACCTGCAACAACATGAGCTTTACTATTTGCCGGTTTCATTGGATGGTCAACCGTTGTATCGAGATTTTCCACGTGAGTTATCACGTAAAATGGCATTGGCTTATCCTGATGGTCGGTTCAAACTGAATACTCATACCTATACATTATTGAATAAGCTATTTGAGACAGTCGTTTATCGAGATCAGCAGTGTATCGTAACGAAAAAAAAATGAAAATTATCGGATGTTGTTCTGTCATCCTGACCTTAACAATATGAGGGAAGTCACCGGCTTTAAAAAGGCCTCGACCTTAACGGAGTCGGCAGCATTTCATCATAGCTATGCTCTTACAATCAATGCAATAAAGGGGTGCTATCACCAAACGACCGAAACCTTATCACCGTTAATAAGTGACAGACAAAAACAACTTTTCCAAGTAGCTGCTGGCGTGAGTTTAACGGCAGAGGATGTCTGCTCTTATAATGCGTTACGACGTCCAGCGCACAAAAGTGAACACTTGCACCTCGATGGCGCTTATTCGTTCGAGGTCGATCTCGGGTTACTAACGATTGTGTACCTCGAATTAAATAAGCTGTCGGATTAAACTGCTAAATATTGCTGTTAAAAAGAGGAGAATCCTCAAGAAACAGCAATATTTTATTTTTTTTGCACAATAACAGCACAACACAAATGAAAGCGTTGTCATACAATGGAGGTGTAAAGACTAAAGGGGGCGGATTAAATGAGTGGTAAATTAACGAAACGTCGCAGTCGAAAAATTAAAATGAGCGAGCAGCTCACTCGTGATAGAGCTGAACGACAAGCGCGACGATTAGCGATTAAGCAACTGCCATTGGCGCAGAAAAAGGAAGCGTTAGTGGCTGATAAACGGGCCCAAAAAAGAGCACGCTTGAATGATAAACGTGTGCTTAAAGCATTGCCGAAAGCGGAGCGGAACGAACGTAAAAAAGAGGCCAAGGTTTATCGTAAACTAAAAAACAGACCACGACGGCTCATTATTTGGTCAGCCGTTGCCTTGGTTGTCGTCGGTGTCGCGATAAAAATCGGCCCAACAGCAGCGCATATGTACACGATTATGAGTGGCAAAAACGTGGTGATCAATACAGAGACACCCGCGGGCGAAAAAGCGCGTGCCCTCGGCAATAAGGTGTCGCGCGAGATAGCGGCCGAAGGCATTGTTTTGATGAAAAACGAGGCGGATAACTTACCGTTGAAAGATACCCGTGTCAATGTGTTTGGAACTGCGGCCTTTAACTTCCGTTATGGTGGTGGGGGTTCAGGTGGAATCGACACATCAGCAGCGGTTAATTTGTTTGATGGTTTGAAGCAAGCCGATGTGAGCTATAATCAAGAACTGCGTCAGTTTTACGAAGCTTTACCTGAGGTAAAAAAAGCCGAGGCGACGCAAAACGATAGTGGCATGATGCAGGTCGTTAAATCGATGATTTCAGGTAACGATGAAGATGAGCCGGCAATTGCTTATTTGAAAGAGAAGGTCATTAAACAAGCGCAGGCTTATTCAGATAATGCTGTCATATTATTGGCGAGTTCAGGTGTTGAAAGCAGTGATATGAGCCAAGAGCAACTGCAACTGACCAAAAACAAACGTGCACTGATTCAGACGGTAGCTGCTAATTTTGACAATGTTACCGTGGTTGTCAATGCAGGTAATGCGCTGGAATTAGGTTATTTAGAGGAATTTCCACAAATTAAATCGATTGTATGGGTTGGAACGCCAGGGCCATATGGAACAGCAGCCCTTGGTGATGTGTTAGCTGGAAAAGTCAATCCATCAGGACGATTAACCGATACGTATGCCTATGATGCTAAGTCGGCACCAGCGACTGAAAACTTCGGCGATTATAAATATAATAATTTAAAACAGTCCTACGTTAACTATCAAGAGGGGATTTATATTGGCTATCGTTATTATGAGACCTACTACAAAGACGATGAGGTCGGTTATCATAAAGCCGTCCAGTTCCCTTATGGTCATGGTTTAAGTTACACCGATTTCGATTGGGAAATTGTTGATAAACAGTTAACTACAGATAAAATCACCGTGGAGGTCGCAGTCACCAATACCGGAAAACGGGCCGGGAAAGATGTGGTCCAGCTTTACTATTCTGCGCCGTATACAAACGGAGGACTTGAAAAGTCTGCCGTTGTGTTAGGTGCGTTTGGTAAGACGAAACTGCTCCAACCTGGAGAAAAACAAACACTTACCTTATCGTACAGTACGAATGATATGGCCTCATATGATGCGAACAAAGAAGAAGCTTACGTACTCGAGGCGGGCGACTATCAGCTGAAGTTAGCGCAAAACGTCCATCAATCGACACTCGACTTTACGTATAAGGTGCCGAAAACGAAGGTGATTAAAACCGATGCTGTGACAGGGACAACGATTAAAAATCAATTTGCAGCGAGTGAGGCTGATTTAACTTATCTTTCACGGGCAGATTGGCAAGGAACATACCCGTCAGATAAGGCGAACAATCATCGGGCACCGCAGTTCGTGCTTGATGAGTTAGCGAAGAAACCAACCGATTCGAAGTTACCAATGCCACAATTTGAACAAGACAATCAGTTGAAATTAGCTGATTTAAAAGGACTTGCTTACGATGATCCGAAGTGGGAGCAGTTTTTAGACCAGTTTACTAAAGAAGAATTAATCGATTATGTTGTTAATGGTGCCTACCAAACGGAGGCGATTGACCGTTTAGGTGTACCGTCTGCGATGTTACTCGATGGTCCGGCTGGACTTAATTCCTTCTTTAAAAAATTCAAAGCGGCTTCGTTCCCATCTGAAAATGTGTTGGCAGCGACTTGGAATGATCAGTTAGGCTACGCTATGGGTGCAGCGATTGGGAAAGAAGCGAAGGTTTATGGTGTGCATGGTTGGTATGCGCCAGCAGTCAATTTACATCGGACATCAATGGGTGGACGCAACTTTGAATATTTCTCAGAAGACCCAGTCTTATCCGGCAAGATGGGTGCAGCAGTCATTAAAGGGGCACAGGCACAAGATATTATCGTCTTTATGAAACATTTTGCGATGAATGACCAAGAAACGAATGCGCGCTCTGGTTTATATGTATGGGCCAATGAGCAATCAATCCGCGAACTGCATTTACGTCCGTTTGAAATTGCCGTCAAAGAGGGTAAAACATTAGGGACAATGTCGAGTTTTAGTTTAATCAATGGTAAATGGACCGGTGGCAACGCGGAACTGCTCAATCAGGTGTTGCGCGATGAATGGGGCTTTGAAGGGGTTGTCTCCAGCGATGCCGTCTTTGGTTTTATGCATGCAGATGATGCCGTTGTATCAGGTAATGACTTAATGCTCGATACGATGAGTGCGCCTAAAAATGTGAAACGAATTAAGGCAGCCTATGAGGCGGACCCATCGGGAACGGCGATTGGGTTACGAACGAGTGTACACAATATCATGTATGCCTTATTACAAACGTATTTAATTAAATAACAGAACGAATGAAATTGAGGTGGAAGCAGTGAAACACGAAGCGCTAATCAAACAAATGACAGTGGCAGAAAAGGCGTCATTAATGTCGGGGGCTAATTTTTGGCAAACGAAGGCGATTGAACGCTTAAATATTCCGTCAATTATGATGACGGATGGGCCGCATGGATTACGAAAGCAAGGCGGTAAGGCCGATCATCTCGGTCTAAATGCTAGTCTGCCTGCGACCTGTTATCCAACAGCGGCGACGCTCGCTAATAGTTGGGATCCACAATTGTTGGAGGAAGTCGGAGCAGACTTAGGGGCGGAATGTGTCGCTGAACAGGTGAGTGCGTTATTAGGGCCGGGGTTGAACATTAAACGAAATCCCTTATGTGGCCGTAATTTTGAATATTTCTCAGAGGATCCGTTCTTAACGGGAGTACTAGCTAGCGCGCAAGTAAAGGGAATTCAGGCACAGGGTGTGGCGGCATGTCCGAAACATTTTGCGGTTAACAGTCAAGAGCATCTGCGGATGACGATTGACGAAGTTGTTGATGAACGCTCATTGCGTGAGCTGTATTTGCAGGGCTTTCAGCGGGTAGTGACTGAGGCGCAGCCGCAGATGATTATGTCATCCTACAATAAGGTCAATGGTATTTATGCCAACGAACACCCGCAGTTAATGAACGTCATCTTGTATGATGAGTGGCATTTTGGTGGCGTGATGGTAACTGATTGGGGCGGAAATGACGACCGTGTAGCAGGGCTACGTGCGGGTAATCAACTTGAAATGCCTGCGACTAATGGCATTACTGACTTGGAAATTGTTGCAGCGATTGAAGCGAACACGTTAGCAGAAACCGTACTCGATGAGGCGGTCGATCGTTTGTTAGAACTCGTATTCAGTACGGCGCCGACGACAGAATCGCAAGTGGCAATCAATCATGAGCAGCATCACCAACGAGCGGTGGAAGCAGCTAAACGTTCATTGGTCTTGTTGAAAAACGCCGACAACAGCTTGCCGTTACAGGCAACTGAACGAGTAGCGGTCATTGGTGATTTTGCTGATAAACCACGCTATCAAGGGGCGGGGAGTTCATTAATTAACCCGACAAAGGTGCCGCGTCCAATCGATGTATTGGCTGACAGTGAATTGACGATTTGTGGCTATGCCCAAGGGTTTAAACGAATGGGTGGTCGAAGTAACCGTTTAATGAAAGAAGCCATCGCATTAGCACAGACGGCCGATAAGGTACTCTTGTTTGTTGGGTTGGATGAAAGCAGTGAGGCAGAGGGTGTTGATCGCGAGAATCTGCGCTTGCCAGACAATCAATTGGCAGTAATCGAGGCGTTATCAGCATTACAGGTACCACTAATTGTCGTGCTGGCGGGTGGTGGTGCGCTTGAACTGCCGTTTGCCGATGAAGTGGCGGCAATTGTCCATACGTATTTGGCGGGCCAAGGTGGGGCACAGGCATTAGTAGAACTGTTAAGCGGCGCCTATAATCCGAGTGGTAAGTTGAGTGAAACATATCCGCTTAGTTATGAAGATGTCCCCTCAGCTCCTTATTACCCGGGTAAAGAAGCCACCTCTGAGCATCGGGAAGGTCTTTTTATCGGCTATCGTTATTTTGATACGTTCAATGTACCGGTTCGTTACCCTTTTGGTCACGGTTTGTCCTATACAAGCTATCGTTACAGCGACTTTAAACGTGAGGAGTTAACGGTATACTTTACAGTGACGAACACCGGGACGATTGCGGGGGAAGAAATTGCTCAGCTTTATATCCAAAAAGAGCAGTCACGGATGATTCGTGCCAAGCGAGAGTTAAAAGGGTTTGTGAAGGTGGCATTGGCGCCAGGAGAAGCAAAAGCAGTGAGCATCACCCTCAAAGAGAGTGATTTTGCATATTATAGCGTGGTGAAGCAGGCATGGGCAGTCGAAGAAGGGACGTATACGTTGCAAATCGGGAGTTCTATACAGGCGATTCATCTCAGTGGCACGATTGAGCGTTCAGGTGAAAATGAAACAGAGGAGTATGCCCTCAGTCGTTTTCCACAGTATGCAGCAGGCAACATCCACGCGATTCCGGATGCTGAATATCGGGAGTTGTTAGGTTATGAACCACCGGCACCCCTATGGAAGCCCGAAGCTGCTTTAGGGATGAATGATACGATTGCACAAGCAAAAAATAAAAATTGGTTAGGTAAACTCAGTTATGGTTTGGTCATCTTCGTGAAAAAAATATTAGAGTTACTGAAACAACCGTTATGGGCCAATAATATGTATTTTGTGTTGAACATGCCGTTTCGCCAAGTGGAACGTTTTACGGGTGGGAAAATTAGTCGTAAAGCCGTGTTACGTTATTTACGTTGGGTGAATGGCAAATGATTAAAAAAAAGGAACTGCGCGAAGCAGTTCCTTTTTTGTTCTAATTAAAGTAAGGATTGGTGGCAATTTCAGTCCCAATCGTTGTCGCCTCACCATGGCCTGGATAGGCCGCAAAGGTTGCTGGTAAGGTAAACAGTTGTGTGCTGATTGATTGTAGCAATTGCTGCTGATTGCCTAAGTATAAATCAGTGCGACCCATGCTGCCTTTAAAGAGGGCGTCACCACACACGACAAAATTGTCAAAGACAAAGCTCACGCTCCCTGGTGAATGTCCGGGAGTTTCGACACAATAAAAGGTGATGCCCCCGAGTGTGTAGTCTGTGTGAGACACAAGTAACTCCTCAGCTGGTGCAGCCACCAAAGCGTTACCACTATTAGCGGATAAGTTAAACGCAGGATTGCTCAACCACGCTTGCTCAATCGGGCTAACGTAGACCGGAACGTGATAACGAGCCCGTGTTTGTTCGAGTGACTCAATATGATCGTAGTGGGTATGTGTTAAAAGAATAGCGGCGGGTGTTGTGTCTGTGGCAGTAATCGCAGCCGTAATTGCCTCGAAATCTTCGCCCGGATCGATAATCAAACAGTGTGATTCATTGTGAATAATGTAACAGTTTTCGGCGATACGACCGTTAATAATACGTTTAATTGTTAGCATGAAAAAACCTCCTCAATGTTCGTTAAGTAAAGTATAGCATGAACTAAAATAAAGCGGTATTTTTATAAATGTATAGGGAAGTGACAATCTTTTGAATGAATTGTGAAATAAAATTACTTAATAAAATAAAAAAGTTGAAATAATATTTCAGAAGAAGTACAATAAAGATGTAAACGGATACAGTCGAATTAGAGGAGTGGGAAAAATGATTGAACATTTAAACACAGAAAAACGCAATGAGAGAACAGCTAACTTAGATCAAATGTCAGTACACGAAATTTTAGCAGTGATGAATGAAGAAGATAAACGGGTACCGTTAGCGATAGCGGAGCAATTACCGCAGATTGAAGCTGTCGTTAAAGCGGTTATCACCGTCTTTGAACAAGGAGGCCGTTTATTTTACATCGGTGCCGGAACAAGTGGTCGTTTAGGTATTTTAGATGCGGTTGAATGCGTACCAACGTTTGGAACAGAGGCAGAAATGGTACAAGGTTTAATCGCTGGTGGAGCTAAAGCGATTAAAGATGCAGTTGAAGGGGCAGAGGATTCAACAGAATTAGCTGTGGCCGATTTACAAGCAGTCAACTTAAATGAAAAAGATATTGTCATTGGTATTGCTGCAAGTGGACGCACACCTTATGTCATCGGTGGCTTAGACTATGCGACAACAGTTGGTGCAATGACGGCAAGCATTGCCTGTAATGCACCCGCTGAAATTAGCGCGCATGCACAATTAGCGATTGAAGTTGTCCCAGGTGCTGAAATTTTAACGGGATCAACCCGCTTAAAAGCAGGTACGACCCAAAAATTAGTGCTCAATATGATTTCAACAACAGCGATGATTGGCATTGGTAAAGTTTATAAAAACTTAATGGTTGATGTCCGTTCAACCAATATCAAATTAGTGCAACGTGCTAAAAATATCATTAAAGACGCAACCGGTTGTGATGAAGCAACGGCTGAACGTGTTTTCGAAGAAAGTAATCATCACGTTAAAACTGCGATTGTTATGGTATTAACAGGGATGGATTACACCGCAGCAACAAAGAGTTTAGTTGAAAGCAAAGGCTTTGTCCGTCGGACATTACCTAAATTGTAAGGGGGAGCATAGATGAGTAAAGAAGTTGAATTGGCACAACGGATTGTTGAAAAAATTGGTGGTCTCGACAATATTAAAATCGTGAACCATTGCATGACGCGTGTCCGTTTATCATTGCGTGATAATGAGCAAGTGCAGATGGATGCGTTAAAGCAAGTTAAAGGTGTCATGGGTGTTGTTGAAGAAGACACGATTCAGATTATCGTCGGTCCCGGAACAGTTAACAAGGTGGCGAAGGCGATGACCGACATGACTGGTGTTGAACTCGGTGCTGAAATTAAAACAGCCCAAGCAACAAAAGTGAGTGGTTCAAACCGTGAACAAGTCGAAGCGATTGCATCGGCCAATAAAGCGAAGTATAAAAAAGGTGGCAACGGAGCGATGAAACGCTTCTTAGCGACAATCTCGGGTGTTTTTATTCCCCTCATTCCGGCCTTTGTTGGTGCGGGCTTAATTGCGGGTGTTGGTGCGATAATAGCCAACATGATTGTGGCAGGTAAGTTAGATGGTAGTCAATGGTCTGAAATTGTACTAGTGCTGAATGTCATTAAAAACGCGCTGTTTGCCTTCTTGAATATCTATGTCGGTATTAATGCGGCGAAACAATTTGGTGCAACCTTACCGCTCGGTGGTGTCATCGGTGGTGTCATCTTACTTAATGGTGTGACACCCGACCAAACGATTCAAAATATTTTCACGCATGAAGCATTGCTTTCGAATCAAGGTGGCATTATCGGCGTTATTATTGCGGTTTATCTGCTTTCAATCGTGGAAAAAGGCTTGCGTACCTTTGTGCCGAATGCGATTGATATTATTGTGACACCAACGATTGCTCTGTTAGTTACGGGTTTAGCAACAATCTTTTTAATTATGCCCGCCGCAGGTTACGTCTCAGATGGGATGTTAACAGCGATTAACTGGGTGATCGGTACCGGAGGTGCAATTTCTGGTTTCTTACTAGCTGTCCTCTTTTTACCGATGGTAATGTTTGGCTTACATCAAGTGTTAACCCCAATTCATATTGAAATGATTAATCAAGTGCATATGACAACGTTATTGCCGATTATCGCAATGGCAGGTGCTGGCCAAGTCGGTGCAGCGATTGCTTTATGGGTTAAATGTCGCAAAAACAAACCGTTTACAAACATCATTAAAGGTGCGTTGCCAGTTGGAATTTTAGGAATTGGTGAACCGCTCATTTATGGTGTGACATTACCATTAGGTCGTCCGTTCATTACCGCTTGTTTAGGTGGTGGGATTGGTGGCGCTGTCATTGGTGCCTTCGGTAATGTTGGTGCGATTGCCATTGGACCATCGGGTGTCGCGCTCATTCCCCTCATTCATGACGGAAAATGGCTCATCTATGTGTATGGTTTACTTGCAGCTTATGCTGGCGGGATGATATTAACCTACATCTTTGGTGTACCAAAAGAAGCGACGAAAGCAGTCGCGGCCGAAACGGAATAAACGGGACGTAAGGCTTGTTAGAGCGTCCAACAGTGTATAAATGAAAACGTAGACTTAACAGGTCTACGTTTTTTTAAAGGAGGAGAAAAGATGTTAGGTTTTTTAATTTCATTAACAGAACAAACGGTAGCCGAAAACAAGCGATTAATTGAACGGATGGCACAAACGGGGAGTCGTTATGCGTTTACTTCATTGCAGATGCCTGAAGAAAAACCAGCGGACCTCCAAGCGGTGTTGCTTGAAATTGGCGCCTGTTTAAAAGCGCATCAGGTGCAATGGATTGCCGATGTCTCACCGATGACGTTTGAACAGTTTACCTTGAATCGCTTAAAAGCGTTTGGTTTTACCGGTTTGAGGATTGATGATGGAATTTCAATGGCAGACATTGCGGCCATGACCGAAGAATGGCAGATTATTTTAAATGCGAGTACATTAACTGCGGCGGATATGAATGACTTGATGAACAACCATGCGCACATGAATCGGTTAGCGGCTTGGTACAATTATTACCCACGTCCAGAAACCGGCTTGGAACGTGAGGCGTTTATAAAACATACGGCCTTTATTAAAAGTTATGCGATTGAAACGGGCGCATTTATTCATGGTGATGGTAAACAACGGGGGCCGATATATGCCGGTTTACCGACGTTGGAAGAACACCGTGACGTTCATCCCCTTGCCCAATACCTTGATTTACGTGACTGTGGTATTGATACGGTATTGGTGGGTGATTTATCGTTGCAGTCAGCCACGATGGCACAGTTTGAACGATGGTTTACCGATCAGCTCCTGTTGTTACATGTCGATAATCAAAGCGACTTTGCATGGCTCGATGATGTGTTTCATGTGCGTCGGGATGTGGCGCGGGATGTGATTCGGGCAGCGGATAGTCGTGTGCGTTTAGCGCAACGCTATCATCCGATTGCGGCCGAACAGACAAATGAGCGTTTACGTGGCTGTATCACAATTGATAATGCGGCGTATTTACGTTATGAAGGTGAAGTTCAAATTATGTTAACCGATTTGCAAGCAGATTCGCGAGTGAACGTATTGGGGCAGGTAATTACAGGGGAGCACTCATTGTTACGATTTCTTAATCGTCCGGGTACCGCTTTCGCTTTTAGCGCTGTAAAATGATAAAATAAGCGCAGGAGTTGTTGAACGGAGGGATTGGAATGAAAGGTATCATCAGTCAGCGAATTGCAATGAACATTAGTAATTTATCGAAGGTTGAGCAACAAGTCGCGCAACTTGTCTTGGATCAAGGAAGTGCATTGATGCAGTTATCAACCCAAGAAATCGCGAAAGAGTCGCAGACGAGTCCAGCATCAGTCGTGCGTTTTTGTAAATCAATGGGATTGAAAGGTGTACCTGAGCTGAAGTTGGCGCTATCGGCAGAAGGGGCGCAAGCCAAAATGACGGGTTATTTTGATATTGTCGCAGATGAGCCCGCTGCTATTTTGATTGAGAAATTGAAAGCGAATACGATGCAAACGGTGGAAGATACATTGGCTCTCATTGATGTCGCACAGTTGCAAGCCATTGCGACAGCACTGACGCAAGCCGAAACAGTGTTTGTCTATGGAATTGGTGCTTCTTGGCTTGTGGCAGAAGACTTTATGCAAAAGTGGTTACGGATGGGGAAACATGTGCATGCTGTCCAAGACATTCATTTGATGGCGACGATGATGGCGACTGCCCAAACACCGGCCTTGTTTTTAGGCGTTTCATACAGCGGTGAAACACCAGAGGTAATCAAGCTACGCGATCGTGCCATTGAAAAGGGTATTACAACGGTGTCTTTAACGGGCTTTGGCAGCAATACGTTAAACCGTGCGAGCGATTATGTTTTGCAAACCTCGCATGCGCCGGAAGCCTTTTTGCGCAGTGCAGCAACAAGTTCGCGAACGGCCCAATTGTTTATTATCGATGCCTTATTTTATGTCTATGCGGCAATGGATGTCCAACATACCCAAGCAGCGTTGCAAGAGACACGTGCAGCAATTAAGGCATTAAAATAAAAGAACGTCTTCCTTATCGACCTTTCGATAGCGAAGACGTTCTTTTAGTTAGGTTAAAAAGAGACAACTGCCGATAACAACAAGCCAAAGGAGTACGTAGTAAAAATCGTTGCGCGAATAAGTTGTTATGTAATAGAAGGAACGTGGTCCTTTTTTAAATTTCTTGGCAGACATCGCGACTGATATTTTAAACGCGCGTCGAATCGATTGTGAGAGCATCGTGATGCTGTAACGCTTCAATTTAGCAACGAGTCCGGCTAAGCCATGCTGTTTATGCATGCCCCGTACACGCATTGCTTTTGTTAAAATCGTAAACTCTTCCAGCATAATCGGCAGTAATCTAAAAACGGTTAGAAAGCTATAAGCAATAAACGTCGGTACGCGAAATTGTTGCATCAGGGCATAAAAAAAGAGGACGGGATTTGTCGTTGTTGCAAAGGATAGACCGAGCAATGAAAAATACAAGGTCCGAAGCATAATAATACTCCCGTTCAGCAGGCTTTCACTCGAAATCCGCCACCACCAAAACTGGAATAAGACATCATCACCGAGTCCGAAGAGCATGACTGTAATACCACTTGTAAACGACAGCAGCAAAAAGGGCAGTAGTAAGCTAAGGCGCCAACGCCATTTCATCGGTGAAAAGAGTAAATAAAGTAACAATGCACAACCGACCAATGCGCCAAGTGTTGTAAGTGAATGAATGAAAAGTGTTGAAATCGTAATGGTGAAGAAAATTAAAAATTTCAAGGCGGGGTTGACCCGTTCGAAAAAGGACGTAGGCTTAAGCATCGGAGGTCGCCTCCTTTAAAGTCGCGATGCCATCTGTTACTTCGAGCACAGCAGTGGCATAACGGTTAATGATTTCTGGTTCATGCGTAATCATGAGAATGGCCATCCCAGCCTGGCGCCATTCTTCTAAATGTTCAATCAGACGAAACGTATTACGGGCATCTTGGCCGAAAGTCGGTTCATCGAGCAATAACAGTGTTGGTTGTGTAATGAGACTACAGGCCACGCTCAACCGACGTTTTTGCCCCATCGATAACGCTAACGGGTGCAAATCTTTTTTTGTAGTGAGGTTAAAGGACTGTAAAAAAAGCCCCAAACGCTCATTTTGCTCTGTAGCACTTAACTGGGTAAACTGCAGCCCATAGGCTAGCTCACTCTCAACTGTATCACAAATAAATTGGTAATTCGGATTTTGGAAGACAAAACCGCAGTCATCTTGCGAACCTTCTGAAAAAGTAAGGTGACCACTTGTTTTTAACAAACCACGGATGCCTTCAAGCAAGGTTGATTTACCAGAACCATTCTCTCCGGTGACACATAACCAGTCGCCGGAGTTGATTGTCAGTTGCTCTAGTGAGACAACTGCTTGTTTTTTTCGTTTGACGGTTAGGTTGTTAATGTTGAGCAGAGGTGTCGTTTGGGTGAGTGTGATTCTCTTAAAGGCAGGCGCCTGATCCCAACTGTTCGGGTGCCAAATACCGGCAGCTTCTAAAAAAGACCGATGGGCTGTTAATACGTGTTCGGTTGGTCCGTCGGCGACGATTTTACCATCAGCATCGATAATGACAACGCGTGAAACAAAATCAATGACTTCGGTAATCTTATGTTCAACGATTAGCAGCGTTTTCTCACTGGTCACGTGTTTTAGTTGTTGCCAAAAATAACGAGTGGCAGCGGGGTCAAGCATTGCTGTCGGTTCGTCTAGATAGTAAAAGTCACTTTCGAGCGCGAGCAAACTAGCCAGTTGTAAACGTTGCTTCATCCCGCCAGATAAGTTGTTAATTGGTGTATGAAACGGTGCGGTCACGTTGGCTAACTTTAAAAAGTGGCGAATCCGTTCTGGCATTTCGGCTGAAGGGCGTTGCTGATTTTCTAACACAAAGGCAATTTCTTCATCTGTGTAGGGCATGTTGAATTGTGAATCAGGGTCTTGAAAAAAGTAAGCGGTATTTGAAGGTGTGTTGGACCAGTCCCATTTTGTTGGATGGTGATGATATCAGGAATAACCCCGGCTAACACTTCGAGTAAGGTTGATTTTCCGGCGCCACTTGGTCCAAGAATCAGAATTTTCTCACCAGACGTATAGCTGAAATCAAGTTGTTTTAAAAAAGGTTGAGACATGCCAGGAAAGAGCAGTCGGAGGTTTTTAACGCCATAATTAGTCGAGGGCATCGTAATCATCCTTTGTAATCGGTCGTACTAACTGAGCGACCCCGGTTTTTTCCATCGTTTTGGCTAAGTAAAAACTTAAACAACCGGCAATCAGAATAGTACCGACTACACGGAAGATAAAAATTAAGAGTAAGGCCCATGGTTGTACAGCTAAATAGCCGTAGGGCCAATCGATTAAAAAGGACGCCAAGCAAGCAAGTAGGCCCGCAATGATGGTGGTATCCATTGTGAAACGATTGTAACGAGTCGCTATGAAGATTAATTCACAGGCTATCCCTTGACCAATACCGTAAACGAAACTTTGCATCCCTAAACCACCAGCGAAGAAGGTTTCGATTAAGGCTGCAGCAGCTTCGGCAATTAAGGCGACACCGGGTTTACGGATGACGAGCATTGCAAAGGGGCCAGCCATGAACCAAAAACCGTAAATGACTTGCTCTAGCTGTAAGCCAAATGGTTTTAATAAATCATAAGGAACATTACCAACTTTATAAAGAAGGCCGAAGACGAGTGCGATAACGATAGCGACTAAAATATCTTTTAATGTGAGTTGTTGCGTTTTCATCGATTAATCTCCTCTTTTCTTAAATTAAGGCAAAAAAAGCCCGCTTACAGCAGCCAAATACAAGGCGGTAAGCGAAACGAAGGTGTGAGAGTATGAACTCACAGCGAGATAATCGACGTTTCCACTTTCCTACGCTGGTATTAACCAAATCAGGTTCAAAGGGATTAGACGAATGTCTATCTCAGCTAAAAATAGCACCCCTAGTGGATGGATATAAGTTGCCTAAAATATAACATATAAAAAAGGGTGATGCAAACACCTTTTATGTTAACTGTTATCAAAAAAAGTTGACATTGTTGGGTGAGGTCGATAAACTAAGAAGATAGTAAAAGAGGAGAGTGAGCGATGAAAACACAGGCCATAGCATATATAGGTATTATGTTAGCTGTACTAATTGTTTTAGGTTATGTCCCACCAATTGCCATTGGAGTAATCCCTGTTCCGATAGTGATGCAAAATATGGGGATTTTTTTAACTGGATTATTGTTAGGGCAAAAAAAAGGAACGATTACAGTATTGCTTCTATTAATAATGGTAAGTATAGGGTTGCCTGTGCTTAGTGGTGGGAGTGGTGGAGTTGCAGTTTTCTATGGTCCAACTGGTGGTTATGTGATTGGCTACCTTATCGCTGTTACTGTGATTGGCTACGGGCGTGATAGATTATCATCCAAAGTAAATTTCATACGTTTGTTACTCCTAACGCTTTTCGGAGGGGTTTTTATTATCGATCTCTGTGGCTCCATTGGATTGCATTGGCATACGGGGCTCTCTTTAAAAACGGCACTGTTATCGAATGTAGTCTTTATTCCGGGAGATTTGATTAAGGCGGTTATCAGTGTAATCGTAATGATGCGAATGCCTCAACAAATGCGGGTTAAACTAATGAAGGCCTAAGTATGTGCATGAGAGGGTGTTGTGTTCTATCTTCGGTGTAAGTTGAAACACCTGTATGGTGTGAGGTTGAACACAAACGCTGTCGCTTCACCTTCTCGGAGTCGAGTGCCATCAGCACACTCACTTTAAAGACTCTTTTTGTGAAATCAATTAGTTAGAAGCAAACAAAGTGAAAGATAAATGAAGGCGATAAATTTTAGTAAGGTGAAATCTTTCTAATAAATAGTTGAAAAGTATTGACTTGATAGCTAAAATGTTATATTATATAAAAGTTGCATCGAACAGAAAAGTAGGCAATCGAATGTGAAAAGAGTAACAACTAAATGTTGAAAACACCTTGACACGTATGAGGTTAACATGCTATACTGATTAAGTTGCATTAGAGAAAAACTTTTCTGAACAAACTAAAGTGTTTTAGAAAGTTGTTGACTTTGATTAGAAGATGCGATATAATTAAAAAGTTGTCAGCGGGAGTTGATAACGATTGACCTTTGAAAACTGAACGAACAAAAAGATGTTATATGCTTAAACTCTTAGGAGTTTAACCAATTAATTTCGTAACGACAACAAGTAATAAATTTTTAGCTAGCGAACTAGTTAAGGATCATTTGACGGTTTAAACACCGTTACTTTTTAACGAGAGTTTGATCCTGGCTCAGGACGA
>NZ_AODH01000012.1 GCF_000525915.1 Brochothrix campestris FSL F6-1037
TTCATTTTCTTTGTAATGCTATTACAGTGACTTTGTGTACGAGATGATAAGACTGAATAGAAATGTTGTTATATCCTCTCGTATTTAAATCCTAAACTTGGGTGATTTCAAAAATAACGCATCGACGGGAAATAGTCGAGACGTTATTTTTTCCAATCACTGCCGTTTAGAACGGCTTTAAATTCTTTTGTTCTAGGAAACACGAGCCTTGGAGGTGAGTGTACAGATGGTACTCGACTCCGATAAGGCGAGGCATTGACGACCTAGAACAGCGTTTATCTTCAGTTTGGAGCGATTATCCCTAGTGGGATAATCGCTCTTTTTCTAGTTTAACTTCATAATATTTGCCCGTATCACTGCGACCGTCTTATCTAGCGCTATTGTTTCACGTGAATCAAACGTTAGTGGAATAATCCGCTCGATGCCTCCTGCGCCCAGTAGAACAGGAACACCCATCGCCATCTTCGTTACACCATATTCACCATCTAAGACAGCAGCAGCCGCGGTAATAATTTTGGCGTCATTATAAATGGCCTGTACAAAGGCGGCAAGTACGTTACCGATACCGAACTGTGTATGTCCCTTCCGTTCAAAAATATCAAAACCGAAGTAAACAACCTTTTTTTTCGAGCGCTAAGCGTTCGACTGTTTGACCAAGTAATGTTTCATAATCCGCTAACGCTAGCCCGCCGATACGGACGTGAGAAAAACAAGCAAATTGCGAATTGCCATGTTCACCAATCATAAATGCTTGAATACTGCTCGGATTAACACCTGCCAACTGTTGTGACAATTGCCGACGTAAACGCATGCTATCTAAGGCTGTACCTGTACCAATCACATAGGCTCGCGGCAAACCTGATAGTTGCCAAATTAAATAGGTAATAATATCACAAGGATTGGTGGCAATCACATACTTGCCAAGAAAGCCCGCTTCCTTCAATTTTGGAATAACGCTTCGAGCAATTGTTGCCGAACCTTCAAGTAGCATCAAGCGGTCTTCTTCAAGCGCAGTTGCTCGTTCAGTATAGGCGACGAGGATCATATCACAGCTGGCTAAATCGGTTAATGAAACAAGTTTAACCTGAGTAGCTGTCTGTGTTACTTCGATACCATCCATAAAATCAAGCACTTCACCCTCTGCTCTATCTGTATCACAATCATAGACGAGTATTTCATCCACAAGCTGTTGATGCGTTAACGCTGATACAGCTGCGATACCGACATTGCCAATACCAAGAACACCCACACGACGTTTTGTTTGGCTCATTATCTCGCCTCCCCAAATAAACCTAAGGCTGCGATGCGAGCTACCGCTTCTACTAAACGTTCAGTTGGTTGCAACACACTGACTCGCACATAATTAGCTCCCATCGAACCAAAACCTTCTCCGGGTGCCACCGCAATCTGCGCTTCATCAAGTAAGTAGTTCGCAAAGGAAGCGCCTGTAAAACCATCTGGCACTTTAAACCAAGCAAATAAAGAACCTTTCGATGCTTCGACCGACCACCCAATTGCCTGCAAGCCCTTCACTAAGGTATTAAGTCGTGTTTCATACACGAGACGATTCGCTTCAACCTGCTCAAGTGAACCTGTTAAGGCTTGCGTCATCCCATCTTGGATAAAGCCAGGCACCATCGTGTAAGCATTGCTGTGGTAATTTTTTAAAGCGGCAATAATCGAGGCGTTCCCGACGACAAAGCCAAAGCGATAATCAGCCATCGAAAATGTTTTTGAAGCTGTATATAACTCAACACCTTGTGCTTTACCGTCTTTCATTTGCATTAAACTTAACGGCGTTACGCCATTATAACCAATCGCTGCATATGCAAAATCATGCACAATTGCAATCTGATATTTTGCAGCGAAACGTATCGCCTTTTCAAAAAAGACTGGTGTTGCAACCGCTCCGGTTGGATTGTTCGGATAGTTCAACATCATCACCTTTGCCGCTACAGCAACCTCCTCCGGAATCGCATCAAAATCAGGTAAAAAATCAGTTTCAGCAGTCACCGGCATTTCATATATCGTTGCCTGTGCTAATTTTGCTGCGGCGAAATAAGGTGGATAGGCTGGATTCGTCAACAAAATGGTATCACCTGGATTGAGTAAGGTTTGTGGCACTGCTACAACACTCACACCCGATGAACTCACAATCATCACCTCTGTAGCAGGATCAATCTCAACATCGTAAACACGCTTATAAAATTGTGCCACCGCGTCTTTCACATTATCCTTACCCATAAACGGTGGATAACTATGATTGCTCGGATCAATGATTGCCGCTTGCATCGCTGCTTGAATCGCAGGGTCAGTCGCTAGATCAGGACTCCCACTCGCTAAATCAATGACATCGTCACCAACCTTTATTTTTGCATTGATTCGATCGTCTATCTCACTGAAGTAATTAATCGGCAACGATTTTACAACGTCTGCCATTTCGAATTGAGCCATAAGATTGCATCCCCTTTTTATACAGTAATATACTGATATATTACACTAAAAACGGTTTTATTCCTAATTAAATTCACGATCATTCATATTTATTCATACGTCGATTAATGGTAAACACACCATAAAACAAAAAGATGCTAACAAAGAACAATATGACACCCGGCATAAATCCTTCGGGGGTAAACACCATTTCAATTGTATGTTCCCCTTTTGTTACTGGAATTGAGAGAAAGGCATCGTCAACAGTGTTAGCTTCAACTACCTTACCATCAACTTTGACCTCCCAACCATTATCGGCTGGAATCGTTGTAAAGAGCGTTTGCTTACGCGCTTTAACATTGACAGTCGCTGACGCTTTCCGACCGTCGACCTTAAATTCTACGCCACTTTGTTTAATCCGTCCCGCATCCTCTTGATATTGATTCACATCCAGAAAAATCACGATTGGCTTGCCAATCGAAACGGCATCCGTCCCATAAAAATTCGTTGTATACTCAATATCACGGGCCATTGGATAATAACCTAAATCGTAGTATTGTCCGTTAATTGATAATTGGGTTGCCTTATTAACACCATTAACAGTTAGTAATACCGATGATGAACCAATCTGACCATAGTTTGTTGGCCAAATACTCATGTATGCTTGTTTATTGGCAGGAACATGCACCTTCCAAGTGATTTTTTTATCAACTTCATTTTTAATTGCTGTATACGTCACATTTTCAGTGTTTGGATCAGTAACCGTGGACACATTATCGGTCGAGATAACAGTTGGTATTGCGCTCGTAAAATAAGTGTTGTGTGATTGCGCTAATTGACTGTACAGCTGCGTTTGTGTTCCTAAGTTATCATTTTTTTTCACTTTGAATTTGTTAATATTCGCATCGGTTAAGATACCTAACGGTAGCGCATTTTCATTTTTAAATAAATAGTAGCCTTTATCATTCGAATATTGACTAAACCCAAATTTATTAATCGGCATTTTAGTGATGTTGTAGCGCACGCCAAACAACGAATCCATTAACAAGGTATTATTGGCATATCGTATATTCAAGTTTGTACCTCGTGATTTAAATCCTAAGTCATTCATAAAGGATAACGTGTTACGATTACGGACCGATGAAAACTGACTCAGCCCATTAAAGCCATAATTAATCGCATCATTGGCAGAAACGGGATCCATTGTTTCGGTGCGATAAAACGTCGTTGCATCGGCTGTGATTGTTTTCTCAATCACTTCTCGATAACTTGTGTAAGGGAGCTGATACGAAGTTCTCGCGGGATAATTCCAATCTTCTAACACGCCATTAAGCATTGTTTTCATGTTGATGACAGCCTCACTCACCATCACAATCACCAATATAACTGCTAACTTTTTCATAATTGTGCGGTTCAAACTGGAAATTGCAAATACAATCGCATAAATGATTAAAAAGATTACAGTTAAATAGAGCGAATCTTGTTCTAAATACGTATAGAGAGACTCTGGCAGTAAGTATTTCACGCCTAAAAACAGCGCTGCTAAACTAATAATAATTGTAATTACACGGCCATTATCACTCCGTTGATAGTTAGTAAAACCGTAACCCGCTAACATCACGACGATAAATGAAAACAAGAATGAATAGCGGAATAAAAACATGTAAGGTGAATGCATTCCTTGCCAAAATAAATTCAAAGCCGAAATATTAAAGCTGATAAAGACAATCAACACTAGAGCGCCAAACGCTAATTTCGTCCGCAAGTTGCATTTTTTAGTAACAAAAAAGTAAATCGCCATAATCAAGGGGATTAACCCGGCATATGTAAATGGAATACTATCATATTTGGTGGTATCATAAACGCCGATCATAGATTTAACAACAACATCCCATAGATGTGTTTCACTCGTAAAAAAACTGGTCACCTTTGTAAGTGCTTCACCATTGTTGCGTAAATCCAACACCATCGGCAGAATCATAATCATCGCTGATAAGCCCGCTAAGAGAGCTGTTGCAAAATACAGCACCAGTTTGCGCAATCGTTTTTGCGGCTCAATAACGAGTAAGGCAAACATGTATAACACACTAAAAATGCCGATCATAAAGCCCATATAATAGTTAGAAATAAACAATAAGGCGTACGCCACAAACAATAACGTCGGCTTAAAATGCTCCATCAGACGATTCACACCCAATACAACTAATGGGAGATAAATCAAACCATCAAGCCACATGATTGACATTGAATAAGCCCCCACAAAAGACATCAAGGCATAAGCTACACTTAAACCAATCTGTATGAGTGGATGAATCTTAAATGTCGCTTTTGCATATATCCAAAACGTAAGACCGATTAGACCGACTTTAACAATCGTTAATAAATAAATGAAATCGGGAATATTGGCATTCGAAAAAAAAGTACACTAAAAACGGAAAAACACCGCCTAAATAATAAGACATAAAGGCGTAATAATTAAAGCCTAGTCCTAAATTCCAATTATAAAAAAGACTTCCCTTTCCATGTAATACATTATTAAAACTTGCATAAAAATTGCTATACTGTGAAAAACTATCACTTGCTAAGATTGAGCGTTCACTGCCCCAATAAATACCTAGGCTATAATAGACCAAAGCCATTACCACTAACGGAATCATAAAAGCACAAATATATTGTGTGAAATTATGTTTGATTACTTTGTATGCTTTTTTCATTTGTCTCCTCCTGCGTATACTGTCTCTTACATCATACTATATTATTGTTCTTCTCCTCAACAGATGCACAAATAGCAATAAAAAACCACAACAGCGAGTTGTGGTTTGGGAATGTAGACTGAATAGCAATGCTGTTGACTGCGTTGCTTTCACTTTTATTTCTCTAGTTCAATCAACCAGAAGCTTTCAACTTTATTTCTCTAGTTCAATCAACCAGAAACTTTCAACTTTTATTTTCTTCTAATAACTACGACTAACGCTGCTAAGCTTAACAGTAATGCAAGACCACTGACAAACCAAAGTCCAATCGATTGGCTTGTTTCAGCAGTTTTTTCGTGATTGCTCACAGTTGCTGTTTTTCCATGTGCATCTGTTTTTGTGTTTGCTTGTTCAATCATCGTCTGCGAATGTGGTGTATCAGCATCGGCGTCACCTGTCCATTCTACGATGCTTTTATCCTCATAGTATTGGTAGGCATTCCAGTCCATCGCTCCTGTTTGAGCAGGGTTTTGAGCCACAAATTGAAACGATTGGAATTGACCTTGTTCAATTCCACCCTCTTCATTTTTCTTTTCCCATGTGACACGTTCAATCTTATCTGCTTTATTTGTGGTGGTCGTTACCTTCCAACCTGGTAGCGGTTGATAGTTTAAAAAGTTGGCCGTTTCAGGGACAACGAGTACCACCTTTATAGTCGCATTGTCTTTTTCATTCGGCACCTTCATTGTATATGTTTCATAGCTTTCTGTTTGAGAAGTTGCCGGGCTCACCGTAACATGAGCACTGACCGACATTGAAAATCCAAATACACCAATTAATACAGCTATCATAACGCTAAGTTGTTTCATTCGTCTTGCTCCCTTCTTATCTGCTAATTCTAATTTCAAATGTATCTTCAACCGTTTCAAAGTCGGTTGATAAGGCTTTAATCGTCACCTGCCATTTACCAGTTTGACTAATAAACAACCCTTTGGCACGATAACGTTGCGCCTCTTTATCCCAGTCTAAGGTGGTTGTGGTTGATACCTCGCTCCGGTTTTTGGCAACAATCATTTGAACTTGCTGCCAATCAGCCTTAACATCAGCTTGATCCAGTTGCACATCAAAGACATTTTCACCAACGATTGCTGGCGCAATCGTTAAATTGATTTGATGCTGCTTGAGCGTACTCTTTAAAACGAGTGGCGTAGGCTCAGGTGGGGGTGGTGTCGCCGTATTTGTTAAAAAACCGACTAAGCCTAGAATGATAATTCCCGCTCCAATTTCAGCCCATAACGTGCCTTTATTTGGCACATTTGTACGCTTCATTGCCCGCGCCACGAAATGACCAATCCCAATCACACCCATAATAAACACCACTAGCGCTTTAATTAACAGTGTTCGTCCATAGGTCGATGTGAATACTTGCATGATTGAACTAAAATATAACGCACTTAACAAAATACCACTCATAATCAAGGTCAGCACCGCGCCAAAGGCCACTGGCGCAAAGCGTTGGAGACTTGTGTCATACGCCAACTTGACTGTGGTGGAGTATTCACGACGTAGCGTGAGATATAAGGTTAAAATGATCATCACCCCACCAATCCAGACGCTAGCCGCTGTTAAATGGAGCCAGTCGGTCACTGTCGATAACACGATAATCGTTGCCGCTTGTGAATGACCACTAGTTGCTGTCGCGAGTGTCATCCCAATGAAACCAACCGTCATAACACTCAGTTTAAGTGCCCATTTATCTGTCGAACGATTGAAATAAAAATGGCCACTAACTGCAAAGACCATTAAGGCACAACATCGCCAAAACCAAAGCCGACCAAATGTCGTCTCGGTGAGCGTTTGCCAAGCTAACTTAAAATCTAATGCTTGCCAAAGACTGACATTATTTAACAGGGCCGTTTGAGCAATAAACTGGAGGATAAACGCCAGAATCACTAACATCATTCCGGTCATCACCAGTGTTTTCAATGCGCTTTTTAACGCCTGTTTACTTGCGGTCGGAATAAGATAGAGCAAGGCTAATTGAACACCTGCAATCATGCTGAGACCAATATAAAGCGGCCATTTAACAAGCGATTGCATGATTGGTGTGTTCGACTGATCACTGGTTGCATCGGGAATCGCGTCTGTGGCTTGATAACCAAACATAAACGTGCCAGAAACAGCATGCCCATCCGCTGAAATCACCCGCCAATTCACACTATAAATCCCTTTACTTAAAGCGTCAGTCAATTTGACACTGACGATACGGTTGCTCTCTTGTTCAATAAAAGCAGCCCCTTTATCGACACGATTCCCCGCTTCATCTGTTACCGCGATGGTCGGTGCTTGATTTTGAATCGCTTCATCAAATTGAACCGACACCTGTGCTGGGCTCTCCTCGACATTCGCTTGCATCGCTGGGGTTGTTTGTTGCACATAAGCATGAGCCGATACAAGTTGCAATGGCATCAGCGTCAATACTACAATCAATCCTATTAATGTTCCGAGTTGGCTTATACGCAATTGCAACATGCATTCACCTCATTTACAATCCCGTCCATCTTACTATCAGAATGAAATCGTCTTTTTTTCAACATTGAAACCGCTCCTTTAAACGCTTACCGTTAGTATAGCAAAATCTCTGTCACGATTAACACACAAAATGACGCCTTCAACCACCTTTTATGTCCATTTTGTGACAGGTGTATATTTTTGAGATACGACTCTTATTAATTACTGCTATACTGATTATATCATGATAGAAAGAGGTGCAGAAATGACTCATTTAAATTGGGCAATACTCGGTTTAGGTTCAATCGCAACGGAGATGGCAGCTGCTCTACAAGAGGCACATGGCACTATTTATGCCGTCGCTTCACGTTCACAAACAAAAGCAAACACATTTGCAGCTGCGTATAATGTAACGGCTGTATACGGCTCCTACGAGACGATGCTGGCGGATGAAAACATTGATGTCGTTTATATCGCGACACCACACAGCAATCACTATGAATATATTATCGCTAGTTTGCTTCATAACAAACACGTACTCTGTGAAAAAGCCATCACTGTCAACAACTTACAATTAGCTGAAATCACCGCCTTAGCCAAACAAAAACAGTTAATTGTGGCTGAAGCGATGACCATTTTCCATATGCCGCTCTTCAAAAAAATCAAACAATTGATTAACAAAGGCGACTTAGGAACACTTAAAATGATTCAAGCCTCGTTCGGGAGTGTCAAGGAAGACGATGTATCGAATCGTTTCTTTGATCCAGCCTTAGCTGGTGGCGCCTTACTCGATATTGGCACCTATGCCGTATCCTTCGCCCGCTATTTTTTAAGCAGTCAACCAACCGTCATTAAAACAACGATGTTGCCATTCGAGACAGGTGTCGATGAACAGTCTGGGATTTTATTGCAGACGAAAGAAGGCGAAATCGCTGTTATCAATCTAAGTATCCGCGCAAAAATGCCCAAAACAGCGATTATCGGTGGCGATAAAGGTTATTTTTCAATTACAGACTACCCTCGTGGTACACAAGCCTCTTTTTTCAATACCGAAACTGGCACAACAACATTGATTGAAGCTGGCCGTGCTGCAGATGCCTTCCAGTATGAGATTGATGCGTTTGAAACGGCTGTTACCAGTCAGAAAGAACATACCTTATCACTGAGCAACGATGTTATCAGCATCCTAACTGAGGTCCGCCAACAATGGGGAATGTCTTATCCGTTCGAAAAATAAGGCAAAAAAAAGAAGGGGCGATTGCCCTTTCTTTTTTTTGCCTTATTTAATCACTTTATAGTTTTTAAAGTTTACGACTGTTGTTGGGTTCGCTTTAACTTCTTCAATTGCTGAATCTCGTTTAGTGATAGTTAACACCGCTGAGTTTGTTAAAAACTTAATAATGATACCTTCACCCGACATATCCTCACGTTTAAACTTAACTAAGTCGCCTACTTCTCCTACTGGTACGATTTCTTTTTTCTCTGACACATAAATCAACTCCTTTATACTATTAAGAATAACATATATTTGGAATTGTTTTGCTATTATTGTTTTAACGTGGTATGATAAACATGTGCTTTTGATAGGTAAATAAATGAATTCAAACTTCTTTTTATGCCTAAACAAGACTACAACTATTTGCACTTAGTGCATAACTGGAGGTTTTTTATAATGGAAACAGGTAAAGTAAAATGGTTTAACTCAGAAAAAGGTTTTGGTTTCATCGAACGCGAAAACGGTGACGATGTATTCGTACATTTCTCAGCTATTCAATCTGAAGGATTCAAAACTTTAGAAGAAGGCCAAGCTGTAAACTTCGAAGTTGAAGATGGACAACGTGGACCTCAAGCTGCTAACGTTGAAAAAGCGTAAGTAACTGTTAGACCTACCCTCGGGTAGGTCTTTTTTCATGTCTTTTTTTAAAGATAGTCAGACGCTGGAAAGTATGCTATACTGAGTACTTGCGATGAGTCTTTTGCAGCGTGTTCTGTCCGCTGCGCAGTGTGAAATAGTCACTGCACTAGCCCCCTCAACATCTTTGCTTTGTGGAAAGCAGTTGGGGGGGGCTTTTTAGATGCATTTTAACTGAATCGGTCTACCCCAATCGTCTTATTTTTATTTTCAATGCTCATTTCCTTGCATGACTGGACTTTCTTTTCTAGAATGATAGTAATGTGCAGCCTATTCTATACTTAGTTTCAGCGAAGGGAGCGTTTTGATGAGCAATTCACAAACAAAATATTTACAATTACTTGCTTCACATTATCCAACACCCGCACAAACGATTACCGAAATTATTAATCTGGAGGCTATCCTTAATCTGCCAAAGGGAACCGAACATTTTTTAAGTGATTTACACGGTGAATATGATGCGTTTGAACAGGTTTTTCGTAACGGATCCGGTGTCATTAAACGGAAACTAAGCGTTCTCTTTGCCAACGAACTATCTGAGACCGAATTGACGACTTTAGCTACCTTAATTTATTACCCCCGTCCCAAAATGCGTATCATCTTACGGACTTTTTCTGCTACTGAAAAGAATGACTGGTACCGTATTACCTTATTACGTCTCATTAAGTTAACAAGTTTTGTCTCTTCGAAATACACACGCTCTAAAGTACGGAAACTAATGTCGCCAGACTTCACTTACATCATTGAAGAACTACTTTACCAAAATAATGATCAAATTGAAAAAGAGGCGTATTATCATGAAATTCTCACGAGCGTGATTGAACTGAACAGCGCAGCTGATTTAATCCACGCCCTAGCGACCTTAATTCGGCGCTTGGTGGTTGATCATTTACACATCGTCGGTGATGTCTTTGACCGTGGTCCAGCGCCTGACAAAATCATTAACCGTTTAACAAAACACCAGTCGCTCGACTTCCAATGGGGCAATCATGATATGATTTGGATGGGAGCAGCGAGCGGGTCTGCTGTTTGCATCGCCAATGTTTTACGGATTTCAGCCCGCTATTTGAATCTCGATACGGTAGAAGACAGCTATGGTATCTCACTGCGTCCACTTGCGATTTTCGCTGACACGACGTACGAAAACACATCGACCGCTTTTATGCCTAAAAAGAGCCAAGAAAGCGCTAAAACAACATCTGAAATCAATCAAATCGCTCGAATGCATAAAGCAATAGCCATTATTCAATTCAAACTTGAAGGTGCCATCATTCAGCGACACCCTGAATTCAATATGACAGACCGTCTCCTGTTGAATAAAATCAATTATACTAACGGTACTATCACAGTTAACAACCACACCTACACGTTAACTGACACCGACTTCCCGACGATTGATCCAGCTAATCCTTATACACTCACTCCCGAAGAAAACGATGTGATTGAGCGGCTGTTATTAGGTTTTATCAACTCTGCTAAATTACAGGAACACGTTGCCTTCCTCTATGCGAAAGGCAGCATGTATTTACGCTATAATGGCAATTTAATCTACCATGGCTGTATTCCATTAAATGAGGATGGTTCCTTTAAAGCGTTGACGATTGCTAATAAACCGTATACTGGGAGAGCCTTGTTTGATAAATTCGATCAGTATGCCCGACAAGCCTTTTCACAACCTGAAGGGTCGAAAGAGAAAGAAGCAGCGCTCGATTACGTTTGGTACTTATGGACCGGCGAAACATCACCGCTTTTCGGCAAGACGGCAATGACCACCTTCGAGCGTTATTTCATCGCTGAAGCAGAAACTCATCACGAAGTTAAGAATCCGTACTATCTTAAACGCAATGACGAGGAAACAGTCGCCACTATTTTACGTGAGTTCAATCTTTCACCCGATGATGGTCATATTATTAACGGCCACACACCTGTGAAAGAAGGCGCTGGCGAAAGCCCAATCAAAGCCAATGGCAAGCTACTTGTGATTGATGGCGGCTTCTCCAAAGCTTATCAAAGCGTGACTAGCATTGCCGGATACACCTTAATCTATAATGCTTATGGGCTACAGTTAGTGAAGCACCAACCATTCACATCGACAGAAGATGCCATTATGAACGAAACTGACATTATTTCTACCCGTCGTATTATTGAAACAGAGACTATACGACAATGTGTTAAAGACACTGATATCGGACAGCACTTACAACAGCAAATTAACGATCTCAAATCGCTGCTCACAGCTTACCGACAAGGGCTGATAAAATAAAAAAACAGAGTTAGAATCGCGTGACACTTCGATTCTAACTCTGCTTTTTTTACTGTTTTACTCCTCTAATAAAAAATGAATAGCAACAACAGATTCACACCAAGATAAACACACCCTACCAACAAAAAATGTGCATAGGTTAAGGTGATTAATTCCGATAACATCCCTGCTTCTTGAATGTCTTCCTGTGATCGTTTATTCGGTCCAAAATTAAAAAACAAGCGCATCGATGAATGAAAAATATCAAAAAAGCCACCACGTACGACCATTAATAATAAACCGAGTAACAAGAAAATAATGCCCACTAAAAAACTAACGTTCATGAAATTTTCAACGGTCCATCCTGGTTGTTTAAACGTGACAATTAACACGACAACCAACAGACTCAAGCCTAAATAAAAGCCACTCTTTTTCACTATAAATGTTCCTCTCTCATCTAATGTATCTTAACCTTATTATAACTCACTTTTGTCAAACAAACAAAAAGCTACCACCACTAAGATTACTCCCTTAGTGACGGTAGCTGATTATTTGTGGCCTATTTGACGTAAGCTGCTTTTAAGCTATAGTCAGCACCAAAGTTATGACGGTACATATCTTTAATGTCTGGATTTTGTAAGATTGATAATGAACGTTGGTAAATTGGTGCAATTGCAACATCTTCATTAATTAAGATGTTTTGTGCTTTAATGAAGTTGTCCCAACGTTTGGCAGGATCTGCTGCATCTGTTGTTTTATTAGCTGTAATTAATGCATCATATTCTTTGTTAGAGTAGTTGATGTTCGCATTTGTTCCACCAGTCACATATAAGTCTAAGAATGTCATTGGATCTTGGAAGTCAGCGCCCCAACCTGATAATTCAATGTCGAAGTCAGATTTGCTATCTAAATCAACACGGTTGTTGAATGGTACATTTTTAAGACTAACTGTTAAGCCAGGTAAGTTTTTCTCTAATTGATCTTTCATGTACTGTGATGAAGATTTGGCGTTATCAGTATCGTCACTTAATAATTCAAGTGTCACTTTGTCGCCTACTTCTTTTTTAGCTGCTTCCCACGCTTTTTGGGCTGCTTTCACGTCGTATGTGAGGTAATCATTAGCAGAAGCTGCTGCCTTTGTAAAGTCTTCACCTTCTAAAGTTGCAAGACCTTCAGGAACTTCTTGATCTGTCGCAACTGAACCGTTCGCTAAAATGTTTTTAACGTAAGCTTCTTTGTCAAATGCTTGCGCAACTGCTGTACGAACATTTTTATTTGCTAAAGCAGTCTCTTTTCCATCACGTTTTTGATTGAATTTAAGATAGAAAACAGACGCTTGCGGTACACTGATACGGTTTTTATCGTTTGCATATTGTTTTGCATACTCAGCTGATAAAGTCACTGCGTCAGCTTCACCTTTAGTGTATAAGTTAATACCCGTTGATGGTTGTTTAACCACGTTGATTTTTGCACTTTCTAACTTAACGTTTTTAGCATCCCAGTATTTATCATTTTTAACATATTCCCATGTATCACCACTACCATCCCAGTCTTTCATTTTGAAAGCACCGTTATAAATAATGTTCTCACTTGTTTTACCGTACTCTTTGCCTTGTGCTTTAACGTATTTTTCATTTTGCGGCAAGAAAGTACCAAATGCATATAATGAGTTAATATATGTGATCGGACGTTCTAACGTAATTTCAAGTGTCTTATCGTCAATCGCTTTAACACCTAATGTATCAACAGCTTTTTTCTTTGTCATAATATCTGAGGCGTTTTCAACAACACCATCAAACATATACGCATATTGTGAACCCGTTTCTGGATTGACAGCTTTTTGCCAACCAAAGACGAAATCGGCTGCAGTGACATCATCACCGTTTGACCATTTGGCATCTTCACGTAGTTTAAACGTGTATTTCTTATTGTCGTCACTGATTTTTGGTTCTTCAGCAGCAACACCTAATTCATATTTATCATCTTTACCTAATGTATAAAGTCCTTCGAATACTTGGTCCATCGCAGTGAATGAGACAGTGTCTGTTGCCATTACTGAATCCATTGTCGAAATTTGTGATGATTCAAGTAAGCTGATTTTTTGCTCTTTTGTTTCTTTACTCGATTCTTTTTTATCACTCGATGAACTACTTCCCCCACCGCAGGCCGCTAACACAAGACCTACTACTAAAACGATTGCCATTACCACAGATGCCTTAAACTTCTTCATAAACAAATTCCTCCCCTAAAAATAAGTTTCTTTCTCGCTATTACATACCTGTTTGTTCGAACAAGTATGTGCTATAACACTATTGTATCATAAGTTGTTTCATTAATCACAAGATTCTGACATTTAAATAACTTTTTTATGTGAATTTTCTAATAACTATCAAAAGTACAGCTTTCAGTCGCATTTTGAAAAGCAGTCCACTCTTGTTATACTTACATTACTAGTCGGAGGTGCTGCAATGAATGGTTTATTAAAAAAAATTTGGTTGCTCGTCGCTGTTTTAGCGATTGTTTACATCATCATCTTATTCATTACATAAAAAGAGCCGCTTTATCATCGATTAAGCTCGATAATAAAGCGACTCTTTTTTGTTTTATTTAATATAAGCAGCTTTTAGGCTGTAATCAGAACCAAAGTTATGACGGTAAAGATCTTTGATTGCTGGGTTTTGTAAGATTGCTAACGAACGTTGGTAAATTGGTGAAATCGCTGCATCCTCATTGATTAACATGTTTTGCGCTTTCACAAAGTTATCCCAACGTTTTTGCGGATCAGACGCATCTGTTGATTTACTTGCATTGATTAAGGCATCGTACTCTTTGTTGCTGTAGTTAATGTTTGCATTTGTACCACCTGTTACATATAACTCTAAGAATGTTAATGGATCTTGGAAATCCGCACCCCAACCTGATAATTCAATATCGAAGTCTGATTTACTATCTAAATCAACACGGTTGTTAAATGGTACATTTTTAAGGCTAACTGTTAAGCCTGGTAAGTTTGTTTCTAATTGATCTTTCATGTATTGTGATGACGATTTAGCATTGTCAGTATCATCGCTTAATAATTCAAGCGTCACTTTTTCGCCCACTTCTTTTTGCGCTAATTTCCATTCTTTTTGTGCTGCTTTAACATCAAATGTTAAGTAATCATTTGCTGCCGCTGCTGTTTTAGTGAAATCTTCTTCTGTTTTTTCATTTTTAGCTAAGCCAGCTGGCACTTGTTGATCAGACACAACTGAACCGTTTGCTAAGATGTTTTTCACATAGGCTTCTTTGTTGTAAGCTTGAGCAATCGCTTTACGCACGTGTTCGTTTGCAAGAATCGTTGCTTTACCATTACGTTTTTGGTTGAATTTCATGTAAAAGACTGACGCTTGAGCCACAGTAATTTTATCATCATCATTCGCATATTGTTTCGCATACTCAGCTGATAAGGTTACCGCATCAGCTTCACCTTTAGTGTAGAGGTTAATTCCTGTTGAAGGTTGTTTAACAACGCTAATTTTAGCATTTGCTAATTTCACATCTTCGGCACCCCAGTATTTATCATTTTTAACATATTCCCATGAGTCACCGTTACCATCCCAATCTTTCATGGTGAAGGCACCATTATAGATGAGGTTATCACTTGATTTCGCATAGTTTTTACCTTGTTCTTTCACATATTTTTCATTTTGTGGTAAGAACGTTACAAAGGCAAATAATGACTTGGCATATGTAGTTGGACGCTCTAACGTCACTTCTAATGTTTTATCATCAACTGCTTTAACCCCTAAACTATCAAGTTCCTTTTTACCAGCCATAATATCAGAGGCATTGGCAATAAATCCATCAAACATGTAGGCGTATTGTGAACCTGTGTCTGGATTCACTGCTTTTTTCCAACCGTACACAAAATCTTGTGCTGTTACAGGTGTTCCGTTTGACCAGTTTGCATCTTCACGTAATTTAAACGTGTATGTTTTATTATCAGAACTGATTGTTGGCTCTGCTGCTGCCACACCAAGTTCAAATTTATCATCTTTACCTAATATATAGAGACCTTCAAATACTTGGTCCATCGCTGTTCCAGATACAACATCGGTTGACATAACTGAATCCATTGTCGCAATTTGTGAAGCTTCCAATAAGCGAATCGTTTGTTCTTTACTGCTAGTTGCTTCTTTTTTTTGTTGCACTTGATCCACCACCGCAGGCTGCTAATACTAACCCAACGATTAAGACAAGTGCTGTTACAACTGATAATTTCATTTTTTTCATTTTATTTCTCCCCCTGTTTCTTTTTTTAAAAAAAACATATTACTGTTACATGGTTCGAGCATCCACTATGTGGATGCTCAGCAAGTTTTTTCGCAATGAACCGTGTGTTTAAGCTTGAACTTTTTTAGCTGCTAATTTTTGTTTGTAAATGGCAACCTCATCCGCTTTACAGTAGACAAAGTGCCCCTCTTCAATTTCACGTAATTGGGCATCATCAGATTCAGTGTATTGATGCGCTGCTGTATCATAGACAATCCGTTGACGTGAACGTTCATAAATGGGGTCAGGAATTGGAATTGCTGATAACAATGATTCCGTGTACGGATGCAATGGTGTTTGATAGAGCGCATCTGATGTCGCTAACTCTAAAATACGACCCGCGTACATGACACCAATCCGATCACTGATGTATTTAACCATCGATAAATCATGCGCAATAAACAGATACGTTAAGTTGTTTTCTAATTGTAATTCTTTTAACAAGTTAACAACCTGAGCTTGAATTGATACATCTAAAGCTGAAATTGGTTCATCGGCAATGATGAATTTGGGCTTCACTGCTAGTGCACGAGCAATTCCAATCCGTTGACGCTGTCCACCTGAAAATTCATGTGGGTAACGACTTGCATGATCGCGGTTTAACCCCACACGTTCAAGTAAATCATCGACCATCGCATTACGTTCAGCCTTATCCTTCGCTAACTTATGAATGTCGATACCTTCAGCAACGATGTCACGTACTGTCATGCGTGGGTCAAGTGATGCGTAAGGATCTTGAAAAATCATTTGCATTTCACGACGGAAGGCTAACATTTGTTCACGTGATTTAACCGCATGAACGTCAGTTCCTTCAAAGTCGACCTCACCGCTCGTTGCTTCATAAAGACGTAAAATCGTCCGTCCGGTCGTAGATTTCCCACAACCCGACTCGCCAACAAGGCCGAAAGTTTCACCCTCATAAATATCAAATGAAATATCATTTATCGCACGTACTTCTTTTTTAGTACCGGCGTTAAAATATTGTTTTAAGTTTTTAACTTCTAATAATTTACGACGTTTATCTTCCATCAAACACGCTTCCCTTCCTCTAATTTAGCGAAAACGGCTTGACGACGTTGGATTTCCGCCGGTGCTTCTACTGCTGGAGCATCTGGATGCAATAACCAAGTGGCTGCAAAATGAGTCTCCGACACTTTAAACAACGGTGGTTTTTGTTCGCTATCAATCGTCATGGCAAATTCGTTACGCGGTGCAAAGGCATCGCCTTTTGGTGGAATAAGTAAATCAGGTGGCGACCCAGGAATCGCATACAGTGCTTCTGTACTTGCTTCTAAACTCGGCATTGAACTGATCAATCCCCATGTATAAGGATGTTTCGGATTGTAGAAAATTTCATCGACTGTGCCGATTTCAACAATTTCACCCGCATACATTACGGCAACACGGTCGGCGATGCTGGCAACAACACCTAAATCATGCGTAATAAAGATAACGGCTGTACCCGTTTTGGCTTGGATATCTTTCAATAATTCCAAAATTTGGGCTTGAATCGTTACATCTAACGCCGTTGTTGGCTCATCTGCGATTAACACTTCTGGATCACAAGCTAATGCAATTGCAATAACAACACGTTGGCGCATACCACCTGAATATTGATGCGGGTATTCTTTCAAACGTTTTTCAGCGTTAGGTATCCCTACTAATTCGAGTAATTCAATCGCACGCTTGCGCGCAGCTTCTTTACCTAAACCTTGGTGCTTACGTAAGGGTTCCATAATTTGGTTCCCAATTGAAATCGTCGGGTTAAGCGATGTCATTGGATCTTGAAAAATCATCGCGATTTCTTTCCCACGTACTTTTTGCATTTTTTTCTCACTATATTTCACAAGATCATTACCCTTAAACGTAATACTCCCGTTAGTTATTTCTGAATTCCGTGGTGGTAAAAGGCCCATGATTGCTTTCGATGATACTGATTTACCAGAACCAGACTCACCAACAATCGCTAAAGTCTCACCTTTGTATAATTCAAAACTTACGCCTCGAATGGCTCTTACTTCCCCAGCAAATGTGTGGAAAGAGACATTGAGGTTATCAACCTTTAAAATCTTTGATTTATCCATTGATACAACCTCTATTCTGTAAATTAATCACGCATTTTAGGGTCAAATGCATCACGTAAACCATCAGCAATTAAGTTAAACACAATCATAATTAAACAAATAACGACTGCTGGATAAATAATTTGATACGGTAAGAAACGCAATGATTTGTAGCCTTCTTCAATCAATGTTCCGAGTGATGCTGTCGGTGGTTGTAAACCAATCCCGATGAAACTTAAGAATGATTCAAAGAAAATCGCATCTGGAATCGTAAACATTGTATTGATAATAATAACACCCGATAAGTTCGGAATTAAATGTTTAAGCAAAATTCCGGCCGTTGGTTTGCCCATTGCCTGTGCTGCCATAACAAACTCTTGTTGTTTCAACATGAGCACCTGCGCCCGAATAACCCTTGCCATATTAATCCAACCGGTAATCGCAATTGCAATAATAATCGCATTTAAACCCGGCTTCATTATTAGCAACATAAGGATAACAACTACTAAGTTCGGAATCCCTGAAATAATCTCGATAATACGTTGCATGAAGTTATCGACACGTCCACCAACATAGCCAGACACCATTCCGTAAGTCACCCCAACTACTAAACTAATCACCGTTGCAATTAGAGCGATATATAGTGAAATACGTGTTCCTATCCATGTACGTGAAAACAAATCACGTCCGAGCGAATCGGTCCCAAACCAGTAATACTCTTTAACGTTATTTTCTTTATAAACATCAGTTTCAACACCTGCGACGTCTTGCTTACCATTCCAAAAAGGCATATCTTCAAAGCCTTGTACCTTTGGTGGTAAATTGGAATACTCAACGTTTTGGGCGTTAGGTGAATGTGGTGACATCCACGGACCCGCAATCGCCATAATAATCACTAGCACTAAAATCACCAAACTGACGATTGCTGCTTTGTTTTTACGAATCCGCATCCAACTATCTTGCAAAGCAGTCAGACTCGGACGTGAAATTTTCTCGCTTTTTTCAGTACTAATTCCAACTTGAGTAAACATTTCAGAAGGAATTTTATCATTTTCTTTATATATCATGCTTTACTTCCTCCCAAACGAATTCTAGGATCGATAATACCATAGAGAATATCAGTAATTAAGATGACAGCTACCAGCATCGCTGAGTAGAGTAACGTAGTTCCCATAATTAAAGAATAATCATTTAATTGAATCGCTTTAACAAACTGCTCTCCAATTCCTGGTATTGCGTATATTTGTTCAATAACCATTGAACCTGTCATTAGCCCAACAGCCAACGGTCCTAAAACGGTAATCAATGGAATTAAGGCATTACGAATGGCGTGTTTAAAGGCAATGGCTGGTGCTGAATTACCTTTCGCTTTCGCTAATAAAATGTAGTCCGATCCAAGTACATCGATTAACTCGGTTCGCATGTAACGTGCTGCAATCGCTAATGGGAACATCATCAAAGCGATGGTCGGTAAGATTGTGTACTCTGGCCCATCCCAGAAGGCAACAGGTAGCAGACCTAATTTGACAGCTACAAAATATTGTAATAACGCTGCAAATACGAATGACGGAATTGATTTACCGACAATGGCGATAAAGGTACTTGTTGTATCTGCCCATGTATTTTGGAAGATAGCTGCGATACATCCTAACACGATTCCGATAACAGTACCGAAAATAAGTGCTTGTACACCTAATTGTGCCGAAGGTGAAATACGTGCCATGATTAAATCAGTAACACTTTGACCCTGGAATTGATAACTCGTGCCTAAATCAAACTGGCAGAGGTTAACAATGTAATGCCAATATTGTACGATTAACGGTTTATCTAAACCATAATGTGCAATAATTGCTGCTTTCTGTGCTGCTGACAACTTCTCTTGCGCACTGAAAGGTGTACCCGGTAGAAACTTCATTAAGAAAAATGTTGCTGATGCAATAATGAAAAGTGTGATTAACATGTATAATACACGTTTTAGAATATATCTTACCATCTTAGTCCTCCTGTTGATTGATTAAATCAAAAATTCTGAAAATAAACTTTAAAAACATTTTCGAACTGCTCGTTCTTTTTGGTAATAGGTCTATTATATACTAATAGTTTTACTCTGACAATCACCTTTCGAATGAATATTTTTACGTCTGAAATGACTTTTTATTCACAAAGAGTATAGAAAACTCCCAACCAATCGCTTTTTCATCGTTATTATCGATTGATAACGCTTTATCCATCTTCATTTTTATTCATCAATCTGTATATTTCTGAATTATCAGTCTATAAAAAAATTAGACAATTCATACAATTGCCAATATGCCACGAAACGTGATGCTTTTTAACGATTGGTCTTATCTATAAAAGTGATTACACTGAACAAGTGTTTCTTCTTTTCTTTTCATTATAATTTGCTAAACTAATGAGGTAGTATAAATAAAGCTTTCCATTCCAGACTGACAACATACGCTACATAGCGAATTTTTCTACAATATTATCATTAAAGGTAGGCGACCTCATGGAAACAGTTATATCGAAAGGTCATATCAAATTATTAGATACCGCTCGATGGACAATTATTTTCGAACAGTTTTCTAGCATTGTTATCATGCTTATATGTTTACTTATCATTTTAGCAGTCACTGTTTTCTTTCGTAAGTCCATTCAATACTTTCTACACTCAACATTACTGACAACTATACTCTCACTGTCACTCTTTACCGGGCTTTGTTCTCTTTCATTCATGATCTACACTCATGCAATGATCGACAGTGAGAACATCAATCGAAAAGTTGTTCTAGCCCAAAAATGGAAAGAAAAAACAGCGATTCCCTTTATCAAATCGTTACCCACTCAACAACAGCTGCTCTTTAAATTTGAAGAAGAAAGAGGCAAAATCTCAGTTAACCATTTTATAGACTCGACTGGGTTACTGCCGTCTAGCATCCCTGAACGCAGTAGCGAAAACGATGCGAACTTAATCGATAGCAACAACATGGTTAAGCTGTTAAAAGGTGAACGGATTACTTTTACCTATGCCTTGAACGAGCAACTCGTTTCGGAAACCGGCTGGACTGCCATTCATTTCGAACCCAACGAGAGCTATTTATTCTTAAGCTGGGACAACGAACGCCACATCACGTTTAAACGACTCACAAGGGATTTGGGAAATGGCTTAACTGCCGGTATTTATGACATTAAAATTTATTTGCCCCAATCCGATTTAGAAACACTGTTCGGTAACAAAGTACCTGATGTTAAAGTCTCGTCAGAAGCAGTAAAAACGAGCGAATCAAAGGATGATAGAGCTAAATAAACAAAAACGACCTCCAAAAAAGGAGGTCGTTCCAGATTGTAGACAAAGTTGAATTCAACTTATTTTTTTGTGAATATAATTCAAGCGACTTTGGTTACAAGATGATAAGTCTGAATAGACATGCTGTTACAGTAGGAAAAATGAGCATTCGAGGTGAGTGTACAAATGGTACTCGACTCCGAAAACGCACGCATTGACGACCTAGAACAGCGTTTATCTTCAGTCTAAAACGACATCCGCATCGGGATGTCGTTTTTGTTTTATTCAAACTTAAAATGAGAGGTATCATTAACCTTTTCTGCTTTGAACAATCCATTTTCATAACTCAAGATTGATACACTGGCATTGTCTAATGAACTTCGTTGTGTCACTGAAGGATCGAGCTCATGAATGATATTACTAATTGTCACGCCATGTGCCACAATAAAAACATTCCCCCCAATCGAACGATGACGATTAATTATATCTAAAAAACCTTTTTCGACCCGTGACCAAAACATCTCGAAATCCTCAGCATCGTCCGCTGGGTCAGCTGCTCGGGTCGCATTCAGAATTTGTGGAACGGTCGATTGATCTAACAATTCTTGTGCTGTGGCAAGACCACGTTCAGCAGCGATTGTCCGCCAAGCCTCGTCGCCTTTCATCCCTTCAAATGAACCAAAAAAAGTTTCGCGGAATTCAGGACGTTGTTCGAGCTCTAGCCCATAGGCATGTTTATTCTCTTTGAGCATCGCATTTGCCGTTGCAACCGTCCGTTGCAAATCGCTTGAATAAGCCGCAATAAATTCAACATCCGCTAAACCACGCCCACTTGCTTTAACATTTTCCAAGCCTTCTGGTGTGAGCGGTGCATCAGACCAACCTTGCATCCGCTCATATTTATTTAAGTATGTTTGTCCGTGACGAATAAAATAAAGCGATAGTTTTTTTGTCATTTCATCCTACCTTCCAACATTAAAGTGATAACGCTTTCTTTATTATAACGTCTGCCAGAATGATTTTCCAACTTTGTTCCCTCGTTAATGTTTAATCCGCCTGTTAATCGATAGCATCCGATCATCTAACTCATTAACAATCGCTGCTGTACTCGTTAATTCCGCAATTAATCCGTCTGGCACAACTTGGTCAAATTTGTAATAAATTTTATGTTCGAGACTGGCCCAAAAATCCATCGCAATCGTTCGCAACTGAATTTCAACGCGCATGAGTTGCATCCCTTCCTTTAAAAAAATCGGTATTTCAACAATCATGTGAAAACTACGGTAACCATTCGCTTTCGGATTCGTCACATAATCCTTAATCTTAATCACATTGATATCATTTTGTTGCGATAACATCATAAAAATGTTCTCAATATCCGACGTAAAAGAACAAATAACACGGACACCCGCTAAATCATGAATATGGGCCTTCGCCGCCTCAGCTGTGAACGGTTGTTTTTTCCGTTCTAATTTTTTCGCAATACTTTCAAGTGATTTAACACGTGATTTGATGTGTTCAATCGGTGTCCCTTCATCATGATGTTGACATTCTTCATTTAATATTTTCAATTTCGTCGTCATTTCATCGAGCGCAAATTGATTCCATAACAATAGTTGACGCCATTCTTTTAACTCCGTCACTGGGGGCAATGTTTCCATCATCTGATTCTCCTTTTAACAATGTGTTTGAACTTGTGCTTGTTTCTCAAGCGCCAACAGCAAACTGAGTTGTTCAGCCTGTTGATAGTTATATCCTTTTTCTGCCGGCCATTCTGAAAACTGCTTTAAGACCGCATCAGTTGTTATACCGACGTATTTTGCGACTTTTGCAATGCAATCGACGTACGTTTGGTGCGACAGACTCGCACCACTAATGAGGTTCAGAAAGGTCGTCATTTGTAAACCGACGTTTTTTACAAATGTTTGTGGTGTTATTTGCATCTTTTCTATATAAGCATTGATATTGATTGCGAGTAATTGACGTTTTTTAACTGTTTGTTTTTTCATAAATGAAATCCTCCTATGGATTACTATCTAATATCAGTTTAACAGTTAATTATGTCATTTTTCTGATGATTTCATGATAAAGTATGAAGAATTTCGTAAAAAAAAAGCTAATTCGCTAGAACTAACGAATCAACTTTTTCATAAACTACCAAGGTCATTTACTTAAAAACCACTTTAAATTTTTCGAGGACAACACCCATTTTTTCGGTAAAAGCGAGGTCGACGCTCCCAAGTTCTTTAATAAAAAAATCACGATGCGCTTCACGCCAATGTGTAATACTGCGATCGCCCTCACCTTCAAGATAGGCGAATTCAGCCGTCACGTCCTCATAATAAACAACTTGCACATCTGTTGTTTCAATGATGGCAACCGCCTCACCGTTACCATCTAACACGACATTATAAAGACCAGGATAGGGCAACGCATTATCGTCTTCATACAGATCATAGGCTGACGAGGTCGCTGTTTTAATCCCTTTTAACACGAGTTGTGCGAGCGCATCTGCCATCTGTGGTGAATCACCAAACGACCACGCCGCATAATCGTCTCCGACAGCTGGATTTTGACGTTTGAAATTGGCCCACATGGCTGTAATTGATTGTTCGTTCATCTTTAACATCTCCAATTAATAAATTGTTTTATCTTGTTTATTCGCAAACTCATTAAAAGCGACAATTGTTTTATCGCGTCCTAATGGGCTCAGTTGTAAAACAGTTGTATCAACCGCTTGGCCTTCGATAAAATCATAAATGAAATCATCTCTAAAACCAATCGCATCGGCGTCGGCTGCTAAATTGCCGTAATATACAACCTTGATATTCGCCCAAATCGTTGCACTTAAACACATTGGACAGGGGTAACAGCTCGTATACAGTGTGCAACCACTCAAGTCATGCGTTCCCAATTTGGCACAGGCTGCTCGAATTGCCGAGACTTCTGCGTGGGCAGTTGGGTCATTTGTTGCTAACACGAGATTATGGGCCACAACAACTAGCTCGCCCTCTTTAACGATACAAGCTCCAAAGGGGCCACCTTCATTTGTTTTGTTGTTTTTAGACGCTTCATCAGCTGCCAATTGCATAAAATAATCATGGTTCGTACACATTTTTCATCTACTCCTATCATTAATATTAGTTGTGTTGATAATATTAACGTAGTCCAGCAGATTGGTGCCGGGTAGAAACAATTGAGCCATTTTCTCAAAATTATACGTTTGTTTTACACTTATTTTATTATACGTGATTTAGAGCTAACAATCAAAAAATGACTCAGACCAGCTTACCACATAACGACAAAAAAGCAGCATCGATAATTTCTATCGATACTGCTTTATTTCATTATTTTTTATTGTAAGACAAAGGCGAAGTATAAAATAAACAAAACGGCTAAGGCATACATCAAGGGATGCACTTCTTTGGCACGTTTAGCAACGGTCATTGTAATCGCATAGAAGACAAACCCAAAGGCAATCCCTTCGGCAATACTATACGTTAACACCATCATTAAAATCGTGAAGAAGGCCGGTGTTGCGACTTCAAATTTAGTCCAGTCAATGTGACGGACATTACCTAACATCATAATCCCTACAACCACTAATGCTGGCGCAGTAACTGCTGATGTAATAACAGCGAGTAACGGCGAGAAGAAGATTGATATACCAAACATAATCGCGACGACGACGGCGGTTAAACCTGTTCGACCACCAACCTGCGCACCTGATGCGGATTCAACAAAGGCCGTCGTTGTTGATGTCCCAAAAACAGCACCCGCTGTTGTTGCTGCTGCATCGGCAAACAACGCCCGACCTGCACGTGGAATTTCATGTTTTTCGTTCACAAGACCAGCTTGTGTCGCTACTGCTACTAATGTTCCCGCTGTATCAAAGAAATCAACGAAGAAGAACGTGAGGATAACGACAAGCATTTGCCAAGTGAAGATATTTGGTAAGTTAATAATGGCTTGACCAAACGTTGAAGAGACGTCTGGTACAGCACCAATAATACCGTCAGGTGTTGCAATCACACCGGTTAACATCCCAACGATTGCTGTCACAACCATACCGATAAAAATACCACCATTGATATTAGCTGCCATTAAACAAACCGATAAGACAATCCCAAAAATAGCCAGTAAAACCGAACCATTATGTAAGTTACCTAAGGCAACGGCTGTTGATTCATTAGGGACAATAACTTTTGCATTTTGCAAACCAAGAAAAGCGATAAACAAACCGATTCCGGCCGACACAGAATACTTCATCACACTGGGAATCATGTTAACGATTTTTTCACGAATACCTGAAGCAGTTAAAAGCATAAACACAACACCAGAGACGAATACTCCTGATAAGGCCGTTTGCCACGGAATTCCCCACGCACCTGCGACTGTAAAAGCAAAAAAGGCATTTAAGCCCATCCCTGGCGCCAAGGCAATTGGGTAATTCGCGAATAAGCCCATAAATAACGTACCGACCACTGCTGCTAATACAGTAGCAACAAAGACAGCACCCTTATCCATTCCGGCAATTTCAAGTAGGCTTGGGTTAACTGCTAAAATATAAGCCATTGCTAAAAACGTTGTTAAACCTGCAACAATCTCTGTTTTAATCGTTGTACCATTTTCTCTCAGTTTAAAAAAATTTGTCTAACAAACTGTTCACCCCTAATAGTTTTATAAGTTCTATTTAATATCACTTCCACAGTATACAGATAAACACGAACGTTTTCAACTTTTTTTTTTGATTTCGTTAACAAATAACCCTTGTTAGCGTTTTCAGAGAGATTATAAAGGGTTTTTTTAGCAAATAGACGTACAAAGCATTTAAAACGCAAGATTATTCTGATAATTTCAAAACAAAAAACGCACCCCTGCCATCAGGAGAATACCAAACAGAACCGTTACCAATAACTTTTTTGTTTTCAACGCGATAACGAGCGTTAGGAGCGCGACTACTAATCGTTCATCAACCCGATAGGTGCCACTATCACTAAGACTGATTAAGTTTTCGACAATCAAACAACCAAATAAACAGACCGGAATATATTGTAGCCGCTTCACAACACGAGGTGGCAAATCAAAACGAGTTGCTAAGATAAACGGAAGTACCCGTGGGATAATCGTCACAAGCATTGCTCCGACGACGACTGCGCTAAAATAACCTAACGTCAGCATTTTTCACACCCCCCACCGATGATTGCCCCAGTGATCGTACCGAGTAGCAAGGCGACACTAGCGGGTAGAAATACCAGCAGCAGTAACATCAGCACCACCGCGCTCGCCAAGGCGATTAAATAGGCTCGCAACGCGGGGAGACTCACAAGTTCGAGTTGTAACACCAACAAGGCAATAAACATCGCAACTAACGCAAAATCGAGTCCTAAAACCGTCGGATTCGGCAATAAATCGCCTAAATAGGCACCCACAAAACAGGCGAGACACCACCCGCTATAGGCGGTTACATTTAACCCCATCATCCATGAGGGATTAAGCAACTGTCGGGGCTTTTTTGCCTGCTGCACCATTGCCACTCCGAATGATTCATCCGTTAACAACATCCCTAACAAAAGGCGCTGACCGAGTGATTCGGTTTTAAAGTGGGGGGCGATTGTCATGCTTAATAACAGCATACGCAGATTTATTATCGCGACTGTAAAAACAATCACAAGAAAGGGTGTATGTACCATTAATAAACCCGCCATTACCATCTGAGCTGATCCTGCATAGACGAGCAGAGCTAACACCGTCACCTGCCATACAGTTAAAGAAGATGCCGTTCCGATTACGCCACAGGCGAGTCCGATACTAATATAACCGAGCAAGGTCGGCAAGCAATCCTTCGCCCCCATAATAAAGGCATTTGTTTGTTCGCCACTATTTTGCATTATTTCTCCCCCTTTCAATTGTTCTTTCACTTTACATTATATAAGAAAAAAGAGTAAACTAGCGATACTTACAATAGAAGGATGTGGCTCGTTTGTTTACCTTTTTACCTCATTCATTTCTACAAATGAATACCATTTTCATCTCGATATTAATCGAAGCCTTACCGTTCGTTATTATTGGCACCGTTATTTCTGGCATCATCCAAGCCTTTTTGTCTGAAAAATTGATTGCACGAATGATGCCACAACGTAAATTCACTGGCGTGTTATTTGGTTCAGCCTTGGTGTGCTGTTTCCGTCGTGTGAATGTGGGATTGTTCCAATTGTCCATCGCTTGCATACGAAGGGCGTCCCCTTGCATACTGGGATTGCCTTTATGCTGACAGCACCAATTGTTAACCCCATCGTCTTTTTATCGACCTATATCGCGTTTGGCAACACGTGGGAGATTCCACTGTTACGCGTCGCCGGGAGTTTAGTCGTCTCGATTGTGGTTGGCACGTTAGTGGCTTATTGTTACAAAGGTGAAGCTTTGCAACACTTTGTTGCTAAAAAAACTGCGGCTACTCACCACGATCATGCCCATTGTACACACACACATGCCGAACCACACTTTTGGGTAAAAGTATGGCACTCGCTGCAACATTCCATCGATGAATTTTTTGCGGTCGGTAAATTTTTAGTGTTTGGCGCTTTACTAGCGGCTGCAATGCAAGTCTACGTGAAAACGTCAGTTTTAAGTGCGCTCGGCGATAATAAATTAACTGCGATTTTAGTAATGATTGTACTGGCTTTTGTCCTCTCACTTTGTTCCGAGGCCGATGCCTTTATTGCAGCCTCATTCCGTGGTTTGTTTCCGCAATCAGCCATCGTTGCCTTTTTAGTTTTCGGTCCGATGATTGATGTCAAAAACATCTTAATGATGATGAATGCCTTTAAAGTGAAACTGACCTTGTTTATCGTCAGTGCCACAACTGTGACTACAATTCTTTTCGCCCTATTCATATAAAGGAGGTTTTTTTAATGTTACGCGTCTATTTGTTATACGGCTATGCCGCCTTAATGACGTATTTTCATGTCAGTGGCAAACTCGAACAATACATTAATATGAAGTATGCCTATTTAAGTTTAATCGCCCTCTTTGGCACCCTGATTTTAGGCACGATTCAACTCATTTTAGTGTTCCGTGACGAGGATGCGGATGCGCATAAACACATAGTGACCGCTAAACCTGCTCCCGGTGAACATGTTCATACCGGTGAAAATCGTTGGTGGAAAAAGGTGATTGTCTATGGTCTATTAGCTTTTCCGCTCTTATCCGGCTTTACCTTTCCTGAAGTCTCACTTGATTCAAACATCGTCGCTGCCAAAGGGTTTAAGTTTCCCACAAATACCGATGCCGTTGGCGATTCCTTTGTTCGCAATCAATACCTCAAGCCCGACACTAGTTTCTACTATAATAAGGAAGATTATACAAAAACAATGCAAGCTGAACTTAAACCATATGTTAATAAGGAGCACATTACCTTAACCGACGATAATTATTTAACCGTGATGGAATTGATTTATGACTATCCTGCTTTATTTTCCGGCAAACAATTAACCCTGACTGGCTTTGCCTACGAAGAAACGGCGAACACTAACAAACAACTCTTTCTCTTCCGCTTCGGTGTCGTACACTGTGTGGCCGATTCTGGTGTGTTCGGCTTACTGTTAAACTTACCGACCGACCAAAATTACCAGAATGATACGTGGCTCCAAGCAACAGGGACGATTGGCACTGACTTCTATGCGCCGTTCAAACAAACAATCCCAACCTTAACAGTCTCTGACATTAGCAAAATTAAAACACCGGCAGAGAAATACGTCTATCGTAAATACAATTAGGCATTCATTTGACGATTGCTTTGCGCTAGCCAAAACGGTACACTAAAGAGAGTGTTTATTATTTATTACAGAATGGAGAATTTATTTATGTTTAAAACTTTTTTAGCGATTCATGCCTCTTCGTGGGCGATTTTAATTGTGCTATTGATTGCAGCTGCGATGTTGTACAGTAATAAGGTTATCAAAGTCGGTACAATCGTTCACATGATCTTGCGCTTAATGTACGTCGTAATGCTTGTTTCTGGCTGCGGCATGCTCTTTTTAGCAATTGATAACAGCGGTATGAATTCATTTACTTGGACCTTCTTAGGTAAGGCCGTCTTAGCGATTGCCATGATGGGTGTTTCTGAAATGCTGTTAATTCGTATCAAAAAAACAAAAAAACAAGCCTTGTCATGTGGATTGTTGATATTGTTTTACTCGTTGCTATTTTAGGCATTGCCTTTTCACATTAAGCATCAAAAAAACCGTTGAAGCAACACTTTAACTAGTGTCGCTTCAACGGTTTTTTCGTTGTTATTTAGTTGTTACTTTACCATCAACTGAACGTTCAACTTTCATTGCATTGACTGATGAATAGCCGAGCTCAGTCACAACGCCTGTTTGGACATCATCAGATAACATGTAGTCAATAAACGCCTCTGTTTGTTTATTTGCATCTTTCTTCGTATACATATGTTCATAAGCCCAAATCTTCCAATCATTTGTTTGGACATTGGCTTCTGTCGGTTTAACTTTATCAATCGTTAGAGCCGTTACTGCGTCATCGAAATATGAGAAGGCTAAATAACTTATCGCACCTGGTGTTTTTGCGACCATTTGACGCACTGTCCCCGAATTATCTTGTTCCTGTGCCTTCACTGATTCCTTGCCATCAAGTGCCCATTTCTCAAATGTCGCCCGTGTCCCCGAACCCTCTGCACGATTAATAACCGTAATCGCTAAGTCTTTGCCACCAACCTCTTTCCAGTTCGTAATCTTGCCGGTGAAAATCCCCACCAATTGCTCTTTCGCTAAGTTGGTGACACCTGTATCTGGATTAACGATTGGTCCCATTCCAACAACTGCCACCTTATTATCTTTAATTTTCGCTGTATCTACGCCTGTTTTTTCTTCGGCAAATACATCAGAGTTTCCAATATCGACTGTTCCTGCTGCAATTTGACTGAGACCTTGTCCACTCCCACCACCTTGAACATTGACGGTCACCTTACTATTTTCAGCTGTAAAGGCTTTGCCCACTTCTTCAGCTAACGGCTGTAAAGCGGATGAACCAACAGCGGTAATCGTCCCAGTCATTTCTGCTGACGCTTTTCCTTCCTTTTCATTATTTCCACATGCAACCAGCACTAAGCTCGCAACCACTATTATTGAAAACAACCCGATTGTTTTTTTCATCTCATTCACTCCATTTCAAGTTTGGTGTTCCTTACAGTTATTACTATACCGACTAATTGTAAAGCTGTAATAAAGGTATTGTTTTGTTTGTGTAAAGAAACACACCGCACCCTCAATAGTTACAAACACCCAGCCAATAAAAACATACAGTCGCGTTATTTTGATTTCCCATCAGATAAATGGTATTCTAAAGTAATATTTGCTAGTAAATAGTGAATTTGTCTAGACGAAAGGAGCATCTATTACGATGTCTAAAAAAACGCGTAATCTTTTAATTAGCTTTATCCTGTTATTAGTTGGCATTTACGGTATCATCACCTATACCTATAAAGATACATACTTACCTAACACATCCGTTAACGGGGTACCGATTAGCAGGTTGACAGTCAAAGAAGCCGATAAAAAATTAACCGATCACTTCAATTCAAAAAAATATCATTTGACTGAGAATGAGACCACACGATTCACTTTAACAGGAAAAGAGCTTGGCTATAAGGCTCAGTTCAAACAACTTCTAACATCAAAACAACAAGCTCAGACCGCCTTTAGTTGGCCTATCGCTCTCATAAGGAAACAGTCCTATCAAACGACATCGAATACCTTCCTTGATGAAAAAAAATTAACGAGAACATTAGAACAACTTAGCCTCAATGACGGTCAACGCACCGCGTCTAAAAATGCAACAATCGCTAAAAACGAAACCGAGTTCAGTCTCGAAAACGAAATTTATGGTGATGAAATTGATTTACAACAAGTGATTAAGAAAATCAAAACAACAGTCAGTAAAGATAAAACGACGATTAATTTAAACGATACCTATATTAAACCGACTTTGTTAGCCTCCAATAAAACGTTATTAGCGAGTTTAGCTTCCTTAAATAAATTGAAAGAACAAACAATCACATTAGCAATAAGTAAAAATAGCGTACGTATTCCGCAAAAGACCATCATCGAAACGTTACGTGTTACAGATAAGGGCGAAATCGCCACAGATACACGTGCGATTACAAACTATGTCGCTACTTTAGCAGCAAAATATGATACGAACGAAACAGCACGCTCTTTCAAAACAACTAACAAGGGTACCATTACGACAGCGGCGAGTGGCACGTATGGTTGGTCACTTAACACCTCTGATACCGAACAAAAGTTAGCAAACGCCCTACTTACAGGTGAAAATCAAACGATTGAACCGCTCCATTTCGGTTCGGGATATGGTGACAATGATCATACGATTAGTGGCACCTATGTTGAAGTCGATACAACTGATCAGCATATGTGGTTTTATAAAGACGGAAAAAAAGTAACCGACACAGCTGTTGTTACAGGTGATTCGAGTAAAAAACACGATACACCTCGAGGTGTTTTCTCAGTTTGGAACAAAGAACGGAACGCTACCTTAGTTGGTGAAGATTATAAACAGCCCGTTTCTTATTGGCTCCCCATTGATTGGACTGGTGTCGGATTACACGATGCTGGTTGGCGACCTAAATTTGGCGGGACCATATATAAAACGAGCGGTTCTCACGGCTGTGTGAATACCCCTCCCGCCGTTATGAAAGTGATTTACGATAACATTAAGGTCGGAACACCTGTCGTCGTTTATTAATGAAACAAGCTGTCAGTCATTATACTGGCAGCTTTTTATGTGTGAAAACGATTGTGTTTTTCTTATTCAGGATATGAAAAAGACAAAAGAATGCTCTATCGCTGATTTTCGATAGAGAAACTTTGTTTGTTATTGCCACTAAACATTGGCGATATCAAATCAAATGTCATGCAGCTCCACTTTTTTCTACAAGATTATCATTAGGCACAAGTTCTTCCATCGAAATTAATAGAAGTTGCTTTCAATCTTCTATTTGTTGTTTGGATGCTATAGGAACGCCAGCTCCTTATTTATCTCTAATTTATAACAACAAAATGTATGTACAAAGTAATCAGTTTTTTCAGTGGGGCTTTTTTTCCGAACATTTTGAGGTGGGCTACGCGAGGTTGCGTTAGGAAAACACACCAAAGTATGGCGGTAAGGTAACACCCGCAACTGTTTCCCTCATAATTGGAAGGACAAAAAAAGTAGCAAACCCTATCGGTTTACTACTTTGTCTTAGGGCCACTCTTCTTTATTCAAGAAAAATGTCCCGCTCTCCATCTGATGCTAATCTCCCAAACTTAACTATATTTATTTGACAGTCACAGTCACAGTTTGGCGACCCCATTGAACCGCTTCAGCTGTAGACATATTTAAATCAATAATATTACCTTGAATCGCACCACCTGTATCACGGGCCACAGCTGTACCATAACCTGGAACATAGACAGTTGAACCTAACGGAATAACACTCGGATCAACAGCAATCACTTTTTCACTTGTTGATGTCACAAGATAACCTGAAGCTGTACGACCACCTAATGAGACAGCATCATATGCAGTTGCTTGCACTGTTACTTGACGACCACCTGTTGTATTGGCTTCTACTTTTGGTACTGCTTGCTCTGCTTTTGGTGCTGCTTGCTCTGCTTTTGGTGCTGCTTGCTCTGCTTTTGGTGCTGTGGTAGTTGCAACTGCTGAACTACCTGTTAATTTCAACACTTGCCCAGGAATAATAATATCTGTCGTTAAACTATTCCAACTTTTAAGATTCACTTCAGTTAGATGTTTAGCTGTCGCTATTTTCCACAATGAATCACCTGTTTTCACAGTATAGGTTGCATCTGAAGCTGTCAGTTGTAAAGCTTGATCAGCGTAAATGACATCAGATGATAATTTATTTAATGACTTTAATTCTTCAATTGAGATGTTCTTTTCATTGGCTATCTTCCATAATGAATCACCTGTTTTCACAGTATATGTGTTAGCTGATGCGCTAGTTGTTGTAAATGTCACAGTAGCAAGCGTTAATCCTGCCATAATTGTTGCCGTTAATTTTTTGATATTCATAAGTTTTAATAACCTCCTTAAGATTATGTATTAACTTTAACATCAAAAAAGATATCATGGGTTACACTCAAATTAAGAGCTAGTAACGCTCAGATGCTGAAATCGAGCACAACTGTTATAGTTGTAATATTTAATGGACGGTCAAAATGAGGTAGAATCGCTTATCACAAGAGCTTTCCTCCTTAATCGCACAAAAAACGGCTGTCTTATTTGTTGCCTGACTGTAATATGAGAACTAAAAAAACACCGCATATCTAATCGCGGTGTTTGATAATCAATAACTATTTAATTAATGTTAACGAACAGGTAACTGTTCATGTACAACATCGTAACGGCTAATTGAACTACTAATAATACCCTTGCGTTGTTCTTTTTGATGACGTGTATCTTTTGTACGGCCATGAGCCTCTTTAAAATGAGTGCTTTTCACCCAGTTTTTTTTGCGCCTCATCAGTCGTCCAACGACTTGTTACAACAACTTCTTCAAACTCGTCTTTTGCTTGGTTGTGAAACAATTCAAAGCCTAAGAAACCTTCAACGTCAGCAATGCGCTGTGACACATCACCTTGCGTAAATTGTGAAATCACATGTTCACCATAACCAGGTTCAATTTTAATTGTATTCGTAACAATAATCATCTGTAATCCCCTCAATTCTTAGTATATCTTTAATTATAGTTGATAACGATTATCATTGTCAATTGAATTTGAAAAATCATCTGTTAGTTATTCGCTTCAAATTGAAGTTTATAACCTGGCTTGTCAAAGGCAATTTCGGTAACATCATACGTCATACGTTGGACGTAGTCTAATAGCGCCTCTGTCAATTCACGGACAATAGCCGCGTCTATCTCATTAACCGCTTCAAAGTAATCGACAAATTGAACCATTCGACTAATTTTACCGACAACTTTAAAATCTTCTAATTGAATATCAAATGATAATTCGAGGCGACAAATTTTCCCTTTTTTAAACATCTCATTATCATCGGTACCGACAGGTGCTAATTCGATTATATTGGTTTCAATTGTTGGCGTGGTTTTCTCAAACTGTTTTTCAGGTGTACTAAAATTAAATGTTTCTACTTTAATTTCTGATCGATTAATTTGCATTGAATAACCTCCTAGTTTACAAGTCAGGATAACTTGCATATATATTATTTTAGCATATCTCAGCAAAATTATTGACTTATAACCATTGTATGCTATGCTATTTTACATTAACTGATGATTATCGTTGTATCATAATCAATCTACGGGAGACTGCTCATGCAAAAAAAAAATAATGTTACCGCTCACCCTCCTTCTGCTAATGACGTTGGTTTTAGCCGGATGTGGTTCACAACAAAAAACTGTTTCCTCTATTAAAGTGGGTATTTTAGCCGATAATATTATTTGGCAACAAATTAAAGACGCTAGTAGCGATAACTCTTTAAAAATAACCTACCTAACCTATGCTACGAACGATGAGCTCAATCAAGCTTTGGCTGCGAAGGAAATCGATGTTGCCGGTTCACAAACAATCAGTGCCTTCGATAACTCCAAACAGAAACTTAAGCTTGATTCCCTTGTGTCAATCGGTTCACTTTATTGGGCACCACTCGGATTGTACTCTAGCAAATACAAACAACTCACTGATTTACACAACGGCGACACGATTGCCTTACCCGCAGATCCTGCCGAATTGGGACGTGCACTTGTCTTATTAAACGAAGCCAAGGTTATTACTTTAAACGCTAACTTTAATGGTAAAGGCGACCTCAATAAAATCGTCAAAAATCCAATGAAACTTAAGTTTCATTTACTCACTACTGCTGATGAGGTTCGCCTTGATGACTACGAAGCTGTTGCTCTCACGAACGAAGCTGCTCGCAAGCAAAAGCTTACTATCAACGACAAAGCCTTAACAATCGAAGTTGTCGTACCGAAAGCTTATGTCACCATCCTCGCGACTCGTACAGACAACCAAACAGATCAAGTTGTACGCGATTTTTTGAAATTAAGCCAATCGAAACAAGTAATTACCGCTGTCACTAAACAAGCTGAAAATGGTGAACAAATCGTCAAAATGCCATTAGAAAGCTTGGACGGATATGAGACAAGTTATACCGAGAAAGTCTCGCAAAAATCCGGTATGTAAAGAAAGGGTGTTCACTCAATATCATCGAGTGAACACCCTTTTTTTAGTTATTCTTCAAATCGGCAATCGAATTAATGTTTGTCATATAGGTCGGTACTGCCAATCCAACTTTAGCACCTTTTAAGTTCGGACCTAAGTCTTCAATATCGGCTTTATAATCTTGCATCAATTTACCTGATGTATTTGGCAACCAAGCCGCAACCATTGCATCAGCCTTGTTGGTTGCGATTGAAATCCACATTGGCTGAATTTCCATTGCTTGAATGGTAACGTCATAGCCCACACCACGTAGTGCTTCCGCAATCACGTTAGTTGAGGCAATTTCAGAATCCCAAGCGACATACGTCATCGATAAGGTTTCACCTTTAACTTTAGGTACATCCTTCGTCCATTTAGCGACTTCATTTGCATGTTTTTTCACCCAAGCTGCAGCAGCAACCTGTGGATCATCACCATCATTCACCTGCAGCATCACTTCTGACATGTCTGCTGGTTTCCAATTAAAGCGATCAAGTACCGTATATGCTTCTGGTTTATCCTTCTTCAAGCCTTTTCGGACAATCGTATTAATGTTCTCACTACCACCAAAGACATTTTCTGGATCATCTAAAAACTTCAAATCGAACTTGGTAAACATCCAGTGTGGTGTCCAGCCTGTAACAACGATTGCTTGTTTATGTTTAATCGCCTTACTCAACGTACTGGTCATTGCCGCTGTCGAGCTCGTTTGTAACTGCCAATTATCTTCTCGTAAATTATAGACAGATAAGGCCTTATCTGTTCCACTCATAATACCGGTGCCCGCATCAATGCCAGTAATCGTATAGTTGATTTGCTTGCCAAGTTTTTCGTGGTCATCATACGCAGCAATCTCCGAACATGACGCCAACAAAACAGTAGTGATGAGCAGTAAAAATACTAATGTATATTTTTTCATTTCATCACCCTACTTTCTTTTAGCCGTAAAGGCTTGCGTCATTCGGTCTAAAATAATCGCTACAATGACAATCGCAATACCGGCAGTAAAGCCAGCACCTGCTTCGTTACGCCCAACAGCAAAGTATACTTGTGTTCCTAGTCCCATCGCACCAATCATTGAAGCGATAACAACCATCGATAAAGCTAGCATCATCGTTTGATTGATACCGGCCATAATCGTTGGTTTCGCTAGTGGCAATTGTACTTTAATTAATTTCTGCCATGCTGTCGAACCAAACGAATCGGATGCCTCGGTTAACTCAAGCGGCACTTCGCGTATACCAAGATTCGTCATCCGGACCGTTGGTGGCATCGCAAAGATAACGGATGCAACAACTCCAGGTACCATTCCGATACCAAAGAAGGCAACGGCCGGAATAAGATAAACAAAGGCCGGCATCGTTTGCATGAAATCGAGGATTGGTCGAATAATACTTTCAGCTGTTTTACTTTTAGCCATCAAAATCCCTAATGGCACACCAAAAATGAAGGTGATTAAGCTACTTGTAATGACAAGCGTTAACGTCTGTGTCATATCGCGCCAAAAACCAAGATTCCAAATCAATAGTAAACCAACTAGTGCAAACACTAATAAACCATATTTTTTTGATTTTCGTGTAACAGCAAAAATCACAGCTAACAAGAGGATAATAAAGAGCCATTCAGGTATTAAATCGAATACCCATTGAATACCATTAACGATACCGCCAATAATATTTGTGATGACATTGAAAAAACCTTCAAATAACGTTAATTTATCAACAAGCCAATCAATCCAGACATCTAATGGTAATTTTGGTAGTTTATCCATTATTCATCGCCCCCATTTCCCGATAACGCTGCTAGTAATGAGCCACGAATCACAATCCCAATAAACTTCTCATCTTTCAGGACCGCAATCGGAACAGGACTGCTTGACATTTCTTCGATTAAATCATTGACTGGTGTATCAGCATCAGTAGTTGGTATATCACGGTGGATGATATCAGAAAATTCACCTTCACTCTTTTTAATAAAGGTTGACACTTCAAGTGCATGTACCATACCGATTAATTTACGCTGTTTCGTTACAAAAATACTTGATAAACCTTCTTCACCCATTAACTTCAAGGCGAAACGTGGGCCACGACGTTCTATGTCAATTGTTGTCGGGCGAATCATTACATTTTCAGCAGTCAATACTTTCGAGCGATCGACATCTTCTGTAAATTCTTCAACATAGGTATTCGCGGGATTCATTAGTATTTCTTCAGGTGTCCCAATTTGAACAACTGAACCATCACGCATAATCATGATGCGATCACCAATTTTCAAGGCTTCATGTAAATCATGTGTAATAAAGATAATTGTTTTTTGTAAATGTGCCTGCAATTCGATCAATTGTTCTTGCATATCTTTTCGATTCAACGGATCTAACGCTGAGAAAGCTTCATCCATCAAGAGTACATCCGGATTGTTTGCCAACGCCCGTGCTAAGCCGACTCGTTGCTGCATCCCACCCGATAATTGATTAGGGTATTGTTCACCATATCCTTCTAATCCTACTGTTTTCAAGGCTTCTTCTGCTAACTTGAAGCGTTCTGTTTTGTCTACACCTTGAATTTCGAGACCGAATTCGACATTTTTTTGAATGCTGCGGTTTGGAAACAAACCAAAATTTTGAAACACCATACTCATCTTGCGACGTCTCACATCAATCAATTCTTTTTTAGTCATTGTCGCTAAGTTTTCACCATCTAATAACATCGCACCCGATGTTGGCTCAATCAGTTGGTTTAACAAACGAATCAGTGTTGACTTACCACTTCCTGATAAGCCCATAATGACGAAAATTTCTCCTTCTTCGACATTAAAAGAGACGCGATTAACACCGACAGTTGCACCTGTTTGTTTTAAAATCTCGGCTTTTGATGCTTTTTTATCCAATAAAGCCAATGCTTTAATTGTATTTTTACCGAACACTTTTGTTAATTCTTTGACTTCGAACTTCGACATTTAAACCATCCTTTCGTAGTAACCAATTGGTTATTTTGACCTTTTATTCACCAAAAAACACTTACTACTATCCTATAACCTTAACAAAGATATAGAACTACTTCAACAAGACTCACTCCAATTAAACGACTATTTTACACCTAACACTAGGCTACCGCTATCTTTGTGGAAAGTTATTTTTAAATCTAGCTAGGCTGTTTCTGAGTGTTTTTTAAGCAATTCAGTTGATATCACTGTTTTTATGTACTACTATTAAAGTAACTAGCTAAAGGAGCTGACAAAAATGGCATTTAAAATGTTACACACGTGTTACCGTGTCAAAAACTTACAAGAATCCATCGCATTTTATAAAGAAGCACTCGATTTTGAAATCGTCAAAGAACGCGATTTTCCTGATGCAAAATTCACGTTAGTGTATTTGAGTAATTCGTTAACAACGGATGAATACGAACTCGAATTAACGTATAACTATGACCAAACAGAACCGTATACAATCGGAACAGGATATGGTCATATCGCGGTTGAATCTGATGATTTAGAAGCAACGCACGCGCGTCATTTAGCAGCAGGATTTGATGTTGGTCCATTAAAAAGCTTAGCAAATAATGCGGCCTCTTATTACTTCATTACCGATCCAGATGGTTATCGAATTGAAATTATCCAAGCAAAATAAAGACATACTGCAGCGCCAATTTCGGATTGAATTGGCGTTTTCATTTAATGAAGGGAAGTTCCCATATGAAACGAAGCATTATCAATTTCCGTGATATCGGTGGTTTAAAGATTGCAGATGGACGATGTATCAAAAAAGAAACACTCTACCGATCGGGTAATCTTGCGCAAGTTAAAGCTGCTTCACCAGCCTTTTCAACTTATCGTATCGCAACAGTTTGTGATCTGAGAACGTTGGTTGAAAAACGTTATCAACATACGAAATATGATTTTGATAATGTTGTCAACGTCCCATTAGTCGATAAGAGCCGCCAACTTTTCACTAAAAAAACATTGAAATTAATCACGCGCAAAGCGACTGAGGCTGACTTCGAACGGTTGATGATTGATACGTACAAAAACATGGTACTCTATTGCCAACCTGAAATCAAAACAATTTTCACTCTTCTGGCTGATGCCACTCAATTACCATTACTGATTCATTGTTCTGCCGGCAAGGATCGCACAGGCTTTATCAGTGCCCTCATCCAGTTATTACTTGGCGCCTCATATGACGATGTTTTAGAACATTATCTCGCATCCAATGATGAACTCACCTCTTCCATACGAGGACCTGCTCGTCTATTAAAAGTGATTAGTTTCAATCGTTTAAGTTCTGAGACGTTAGCGCCGATTAGAATGGTCCGTCAAAGTTATTTAGATGCCGCCTTGACGATTATTACAACCAATTTCGGATCGGTTGAACAGTATTTAATACAAGACTGTGGCCTCACTGCCACAACCATTCAAGAAATCAAACAGAATTTACTCCAGTAAGGAGTTGCTGTTTGTTTCTTTAAGATGTAAAATGAAAGCGTATACAACAAAAGGAGTGATTGATTTGAAAAAAATTATGAATGCACCAGAAAATATTGTTAATGAAATGTTAGAGGGACTCACGACTGTACACAAAGAGCTCGTTTATCGTGTGCCGGGCACTTCTGTAATCGCTAAAGTGGCACAGTCAGCTGGCCAAGTGGGACTTGTTAGCGGCGGTGGTAGTGGCCACGAACCTGCACACGCCGGTTTCGTTGGTGATGGTATGTTGGCAGCCGCTGCTTGCGGCCCTGTTTTTACCTCTCCTTCTCCTGATCAAGTGCTTGAGGCAATTAAAGTTGCAGATAGTGGCGCAGGGGTATTGTTAATTATTAAAAATTACAGTGGCGATATCATGAATTTTGATATGGCGAAAGACTTAGCAGAGATGGAAGGTATTGCGGTTGACTTTGTTATTGTCGATGATGATATCGCGGTTGAGGATAGCACCTATACACAGGGGCGTCGTGGTGTTGCTGGCACGATTTTGGTACACAAAATTCTCGGCGCCGCTGCGCGTTCGGGATTGAAGCTCGCCGAGTTAAAAGCAATTGGCGATGCACTGATTCCTAATATCAAAACATTAGGTCTTGCGATAAATCCGGCAACGGTACCTGAAGTCGGTAAACCTGGTTTTGAATTAGGAGCTGATGAAATTGAATTCGGGATTGGTATTCATGGTGAACCCGGATACCGTCGTGAAAAATTAAAAACATCCGCTGAAATGGCAACCGAGTTGGTCGACACACTGGAACGAAGTATTTCATTAGAGCAACAATCGATTGCGGTCTTAATTAATGGACTCGGGGCGACACCGTTGATGGAGCAATATGTATTTGCTAACGACGCCTTACGGCTGCTTGAAGCAAAAGGCGCTTCAATTGTTTTTAAAAAACTAGGGGATTATATGACGGCCATCGATATGGCAGGTGTCTCGTTGACTGTTCTAACCTTGACTGACTCACGCTATCTTGATTGGCTTAATGAACCCGTTACAACAATCGCATGGAATTAAAGGAGGAATAACCAATGTTAACTAATGCTAATTTAATGACTGCCCTCAACTTGTTTTGTGATGACTTAATTGCTAATAAAGCCTATTTAAGTGATTTAGATTCACCAATTGGTGATGGTGATCACGGTGTCAATATGTCACGTGGGGCACTTGCTTTAAAAGAAGCACTTATCGAAAAACAACCTGGCACTTTATCAGAAACATTCAAACTGGCTGGAATGACGTTATTAAGCAAAGTTGGCGGCGCTTCTGGCCCATTATATGGCTCTGCCTTTATGGGCATGAGCAACATTAGCGGCACTGTTTTAGCGAATTCCGAACTCGCCGACGCCTTACAATTAGGAATGGACATGGTTGCTAAGCGTGGAAAATCGACGGTCGGAGAAAAGACCATGCTCGATGTTTGGGGGCCTAGCATTGCGCACATTCGCGCAAATGACCTTACAACCACAACGATTAAAGAGGCGGTTGATGCTACGAAAGACCTCCTTGCTACAAAAGGTCGCGCTTCTTTCTTAGGCGAACGCTCAATCGGTCACATCGATCCAGGGGCAGCCTCATCAGGCTTCTTCTTTAATAATTTATTGAAAGCAGGTGTCTTGGATGACTAATGCTGGTATTGTTATTGTCTCACACGTTCCCGAACTGGCGGAAGGCGTCGTTCGCTTACTAAAAGAAGCCGCAAAAGATGTGCCGATTACTTTTTCAGGTGGCAACGATGACGGTGAAATCGGCACGAGTTTTTCTGTCATTGAAGCTGCCTTAGCAAATAATAGCGGCGACGAAATTTATGCCTTTTATGACTTAGGTAGCGCCAAGATGAATCTTGAAATGGTTGCTGAACTAAGCGCTAAAAACATCGTCATTTACGATACTGCTTTTATCGAAGGTGCTTACACTGCCGCCGCCCTTTTAGCAACGGGCGCTAAGCGTTCTTTTGTCGAGGAACAGCTACAATCTTTAACCATTAAATGATTCATCAATTTATGCCTTGAATTACGCATAAATTGATGAATCACTCAAATTTTATCAAAAAAACCCGTCACTACTTGCTTTGCAAAGGTGATGGGTTTTTTTTACTGTCATTTAGTCTTTTGTACTAACTCTTTATGTTTTACAAGCTAGTAGTCGTATGGCAGAATGAACGTATCCTAACGAATATTATTTTATTTAATAAAACATTACCTTAGATTGGAGCGATAACAATTGAAAAAAACAGAACTCATTTCATTTTTTTTAGATTTAAGAGATTTTCCAACAGACAAAAAAAAACATAGTAACACCAGGCTAAATGATTTAACAATCAAATATGGCATTGATTTCGAAACTGCATCGAAATTCAATCAACTACTCAGTGATACTTATACTGAAATTGAACAACGAGGCGGTATCGAAAAATATCAACATTCTGATATCAGCTGGTTAAAGAGTGAGTTGGAATTATTATTACTCGCCTATCATTTCTGCTCAGATCAAGGCCTTAAAATCGCTGACATTTCAGTAATGCTAAGCGCTAACGAAACAGCAATCTTCCCCAAAACACCTAGTCAATTACAAAACACTTTTTATAAATTGAAAAAGCAGCTCATTCAAGTTGAAGATATCCATAAACGCAAACCGGGCCGGAAACGAAAATCAAAAGAAGAAAAATCAGCACAACAAAGAAGAAAATTACAAAACAAACAAAGAGAAACACACAGCTATTCGAATCCCGAAATCGTCCGCCTTTTTTCCGATACAATGAACAATATCCAAATACTTTCGCATAACCCAGAAAACGCTGAAAAAATAACAGATGTTCACCAACTAATTAATGGTTTACACACGCTTTCAAGCATTGCTGTTGCTACATCAAACGCTCATTCTGCTCAAGCAAATACTATGAATGATTATATGCGCTTAAAAAGTCGATTGCTCTCGTTAGAATTAGAACTCGATCAAACGAAACAACAACAACATTCCTTACAACATCTTCTTAGCCAATACCTTTTCAATGGAGAAACAGCTTCATTGATAAGTGAAACAGCTTCATTGATAAGTGAAACAGCTTTTCAACAAAAAGCTCATAACTTATTGGCTACACAAGGTATTACGGAGGAAAACTATCAACAATTCGAATATTTTTCTGATGGTTTCACAACACAAAACACATAAAAAAGATACTGTTGTTCTCCATACGGGAGCAACAGTATCTTTTGCGTTAGAAGCTTCCTTTTCAGATAAATAATTAAACTTATTTTAACCCCTCGTAAATTTGCGTGATGTTCCACTCCATCATCGCTAAGTAGGTCGCTCCCGATGAGCCTTGTACACCTAACGAATCTGTATATAACTTCCCTTCATTAATCGGCACCTTCGTTTCTTGTGACAAGGTTGCCATGCTCTTTGGATTGACACTTGTTTCGACAAATAGTTTCGGTATTTTCGTCGCTCTTGTTAAATCAATAATCCGCGTTAATTGCGCTGGTGTCCCTTCATTTTCGGAGTTGATTTCCCAAATATACTCAGACTTCAAACCATAAGCCTTGCTAAAGTATTTAAAGGCACCCTCACTCGTAATTAACACGGCTCGTTCAGTTGGAATCGTCGCCAGCTTCATCCGGGCTTGTTGATCGACCTTTGTTAACTTATCCTTATAAGCCGTCGCCTTTTTCTGATAACTGTCTTTATGCGTTGGATCTTTTTGCGCGAGTACAGCTGTAATATTATCAATGTAACGCATCCCATTGTTGATATCGAGCCAAGCATGTGGATCCTTTTCTTTTTTTCCATTTAACGTAATTGCTTTAATCCCTTTAGAAACTGCAAAAGTGACCTCATTTTCTTTGTCTTTTTGTTGGGTACTATCAAGTAATTTAGTAAACCACCCATTACCGACTTCCAAATTGAGGCCATTATAAAAAATAAGCGCAGCCGCTGCTGTTTTGGCCGTATCAATCGGTAAGGGTTCGTATTCATGGGGATCTTGCCCGACCGGTACAATACTATGTACCGAGACATGTTCACCGCCAACCTGTTCAACCATATCTTTTAAAATCGAATTGGTCACGACCACTTGCATCTTATCAGCCGCTGTTTCTGCTGTTTTTGACGAGGCACAGCCTGTTAGTAACAGCGTCAAACAGGCGATAACTATTAGCAAACCAGCTGTTTTTTTCTTAAAAGTCATTTTTATCTCCCCTTAGCTTTTAATCCGACGGATCGAACTTTTTTTTGACATTAGAAACGCAACGACAAAACACACGGCTGCACACATCACAATACAAGGACCCGAGGCAAGGTTATTCACAAAGCTCACATAGAGTCCGACGACTGCACTGAGCACACCAATTGTTACCGCTAAAAAAATCATTTGACCGAGTTTATTTGTTAATAAGTAAGCGGTTGATGCTGGGATAATTAACATTGCAACCACTAATATCACACCGACTGTTTGTAAGGCGACAACTGTCACTAACGTCAGTAATACCATCAAAAAGTAATGAATAACCTTTGTATTAACACCATAACTTTTAGCAATTATCTCATCAAAGGTGCTCACCGCTAATTGTTTATAAAACAAACTGACTAACACAATGACTAACAAAGTCACGACTAAGGTGACCCATAGGTCGGTCCGTTGAACAGCTAAAATATTACCAAATAAAATGTGATATAAATTAGTTGAACTTTTAGCAATCGTCACTAGAATCATTCCCAATGCTAAAAATGAACTTAAAATTATCCCAATTGCGGCATCGTTTTTCAAAGGACTACGCTCCGTAATGAACCCAATCCCTAAGGCAGCTAGTATTCCAAATACAGTCGAACCAATCAAAAAGTTAATGCCTAACATGTATGAAATGGCAACACCTGGCAAGACTGCGTGTGAGATGGCATCACCCATTAACGACATTCCACGCAATACGACAAAACTACCAATAATGCCTGAACTGATGCCGACTAAAATGGCTGTAATTAATGCCTGTTGTAAAAAGTTATACTCGCCTAACGCTTCAAAGAAAATCGAAACCACCTCCTATAAATTAATTGCGATACCGTATGCTTGCGCGATTGTTTCGCTCGTAAATACGTCAGCAACTTTGCCGTGAATCGCTGTCGTTTTATTCAATAACAGAACATCTTCAAAGTACTCCTGCACCTTCGTTAAATCATGATGCACAATTATGACGGTGTGCCCCTGTTGCTGTAAGCTGTGAATACGATGCATAATAATTTTTTCACTCACAATATCAACGCCTGCGAACGGTTCATCCAACAAATAAACATTAGCTTCTTGCACCAATGCTCTCGCAATTACAACTCGTTGCAATTGACCTCCGGATAAAGCAGAAATTTGTCGTTGTGCATAATTCTCCATCTCGACCGCAACTAAACTTTTTTTCACAGCTGCACGCTCTTTCTTACCCGGTCGTTGAAACAGCCCCAATGAGGGATAGGTTCCCATTAAGACCATATCAAATACCGTAATGGGATAACTTAAATCAATTGCTTGTCGCTGAGGCACATATGCCATTTTAGCGTCGAAATCATCGTAGGTGATAACCCCATCACTTGGAACTAATCCCACAAGCGCTTTTAAAAAAAGTTGATTTCCCCGCACCATTGGGACCAATTATGCCCGTTAACACACCTTTTCGAAGCGTGACGTTAATATTTTCTAACACGGTTACTTGGCCATAAGCAACTGACAAATGTTCTACTTTCATAGCTCCTCCTTTTGTTAGTCTTGACTAACTAAGTTTCCCAAGACCAACTTAATCATATTATAGCGTGTACGTTTTCAAAAATAAAGCAATAACCTCCAGGAGACTTTTGTTAAATATTCAGAAAATTCTCATTTAACTATTTACAGACTATTCTGAATAATGTATAGTTGTAGATAACACTATCTTGAATTGGGATAGATGAACGCTAATTGGGGGGATAATCATGACATTGAGAGCATTAGGAAAAAAAAGGCACCATTGCAACATCAGTCATCATCAGTGCCGTATTATTAGGGGCTTGCGGAAGTGATTCGGCGACAGATAGTAAATCCAAGGAGACGGCATCAAAGATTAAACTAAGTTCACAAACGAACATTTCTTACATGGATTCTCGCCTTGCAACAGATGAAACGAGTATTTTAACGTTAAATCAAACAAACGAAGGGCTTTACAGCTACGATTTAAAAGGAAAATTAATTCCAGCTGCAGCAGCGAGTGAAGCGACGACCAATAAAGATAAAACCATCTACACCTTCAAATTACGTGATGATGCACATTGGAGCAACGGCGATGATGTCACGGCTGACGATTTTGAATTTGCTTGGAAGAGTGCTGTTAATCCTAAAACAGGATCACAATACTCTTATTTATATGATGGTGTTGTCAAAAATGCGACTGACATCATTGCTGGTAAAAAAGATGCCGCTGAATTAGGCATTGAAGCGATTGATGACGAAACACTAAAAGTAACACTCGAAAAACCAGTACCTTACTTTGAATCGTTACTTGCCTTCTCAGTCTTCTTCCCATTGAATGAAGATTTCGTGAAAGAACAAGGTGCTGATTATGCTAAAAGTAGTGAGAACATTCTTTTTAACGGACCTTACACAATGAAAAATTGGGATCCAACATCTGACACTTGGACATTAACAAAAAAACAAAAAAGTATTGGGATGCTAAAAATGTAAAAACCGATACATTTGTCTATAACGTCATTGCCAACTCAGGGACTGGTGCCAACTTATTTGAAACTGGTGAACTTGATCGTGCCGAGTTAACAGGTGACTTTGCCAAACAATATAAGAGCAACGACAACTTCGTGAGCCGCGCTGGCGCTTTTATTTATTACGTTAAATTCAGTCAATCAGTCGATGTTGCTAAAACAGGCCTAGACAACGTTAACTTACGTAAGGCCTTAAGTGCCGCGATTGACTCAAACGGCTTAACAGAACACGTTTTATCAAACGGTTCTATTCCTGCTGAAGGGATTGTTCCTGCTGATTTTGTCGCTAACCCTGAAACAGGTAAAGATTTCCGTGAAGATGCTGAACCGGTCATTAACTTTGATGCCGACGCTGCTAAAAAATATTTAGCACTCGCTAAAAAAAGAAACCGGTAAATCAAGCTTTACAATTGAACTGCTCAATGATGATGCCGATGGTAGTAAACCAACAGCTGAGTACATTCAAGATCAATGGCAAACAAACTTACCAGGTGTAAAAGTAACATTGAAAACATTGCCTTATAAGAGCCGTCTTGAACTAAATGCATCGGGTGACTTCCAGGCACAACTGACTCGTTGGGGACCAGACTATCAAGATCCATCAACCTTTATCGATCTCTTTAAAACAGGATCATCTTATAACATGATGGATTACAGCAACCCAACCTTCGATGATCTATTAGTTAAAGCATCAGTTGATGAAGCAACAAAACCAGCTGATCGTTGGAACACGTATATTGAAGCCGAAAAACAATTAATCAAAGAAGATGCAGCTTCAGCTCCGTTATACCAAAATGCTGTTGCATCGTTAGAAAATGCGAAACTTAAAAACTATGAACGCTTCCCTTACGCTAGCACGATGTTGAAATATGTTTATTTAGAAAAATAAAAGTGCAGCAACCTGATAAAACTGTCGGAAGTGCAATCGAAAAAGTCAGCCCACTAATTGCGGAGCTGGCTTTTTCGATTTATGAGAACGATTAACCCCGACCGATTCCTTTTTTAGTAATTTATTTATTTTTATTTACAGAATATTCAGACTGTTATATAGTTGAAAGCAACACCATAAACAAAATGATATAACTATCTGAATTGGAGGAATATTAATGACAAAGACCAGCATTCGCAAAAAAGCACTTGTAGGGAGCTCAATTGTAATGACCGCCGTACTATTAGGAGCCTGTGGCAATAGTTCGGCCAATGAATCCAACAGCTCCAAAACAGCTTCAAAAATAAAATTGAGTGCTCAATCTAACATTGCGATGATGGACTCACGTGTCGCTTCAGACGAAACAAGTATCCAAGCCTTAAATCAAACAAACGAAGGGCTTTATAGTTATAATCTTGATGGAAAACTCGTTCCAGCAATTGCTGAAAAAACAACCACAAATAAAGCTAAAACAGTCTACACCTTTAAGCTCCGTGAAGATGCGGAATGGAGCAATGGTGAAAAAGTCACCGCTGCTGATTTTGAATATGCTTGGAAAAGCGCAGTCGATCCAAAAACAGCGTCAACCTATACTTATTTATTCGATGGTGTTGTGAAAAACGCAAGCGACATCATTGCAGGCAAGAAAAAAAATAGTGAGTTAGGCGTTGAAGCCACCGCTGCTGATACGCTAAAGGTAACGCTTGAACGTCCTGTTCCCTATTTTGATACTTTATTGTCCTTCTCAGTCTTCTTCCCCTTAAACGAAAAATTCGTAACAGCACAGGGTGAAAAATACGCCCAAGATAGCGACCGCATCTTATACAATGGCCCTTATGTCATGAAAGATTGGAAACAAGCCTCCGATTCATGGACGCTTACTAAAAATACGAAGTACTGGGACGAAAAAAAATGTCAAAACAAAAACATTTGTCTATCACCTCCTTGAAAACTCAGGCACAGGTGCTAACTTATTTGAAACAGGTGAAATTGATCGTGTGCTCTTAACTGGAGACTATGCCAAACAATATAAAACAAACGATAACTTCGTGAAGCGAACCGGCTCATTTGTTTATTATATTAAATTCAATCAAACAAAAAACACAGCGGTAACCGGCTTAGATAACCTCAATTTACGTAAGGCACTGAAAGCTGCAATCGATACGAAAAGCTTAACTGAGCATGTCTTATCAAATGGTTCCATCCCCGCTGAAGGGTTCATTCCGAAAGATTTCGTTGCTAATCCCGATACAGGCAAAGATTTCCGAGAAGATGCCGGTGCGGTAACGGCCTATGATGTTGCTGCTGCTAAAAAGTATTACGCAAAAGCAAAAGCTGAAACTGGCAAAGACAGCTTTACACTCGAATTACTCAACGATGACACCGATGGCAGTAAACCGACAGCCGAATATATTCAAAATCAATGGCAAACAAACCTACCTGGTGTCAAAGTCGAAATCAAAACTGTCCCAAAGACAAGTCGACTTGAACTCAACACTAAAAAAGACTACGAAACTCAATTAACAGCTTGGGGACCAGGCTACCAAGATCTCACAACTTATCTTGATACCTTGAAATCAGATGCAGTCAGCAATTCTATGGGCTATAACGATAAGGCTTATGATGAGCTCATCACAAAGGCTGCCGTCGATTATGGCACTGAACCATTAAAACGTTGGAACACTTTTATTGAAGCCGAAAAACTAGCCGTGCAAGAGGATGCCGCATTAGCACCTCTTTATCAAAACGCACTTGCGTCACTCGAAAATCCTCAATTAAAAAACTTCAAACGTTATCCGTATGCTTTAACAGCTCTAAAATACGTGTATTTGGAAAAATAATTCAGTATTGACTTACTAGTTTATAAACGATATTACCTTGTAGTCAAAGTCGCTTGCATTATTTTCGCAGAACAAGAAGTTTAATTCGACTTTGTCTACAATCTAACACCTTGACCTCGTCAAGGTGTTTTTTGATGATTCACTATGTTCTTTTGAATATAAACATCACGTGACAACCATTATTACAATGATAAGCATTATATATCTTATCGTTATCATGGAGATTTTTCAATTCAAATTAAGCGTTTACATTCATACTCTTATAAGGTAGGCTAAATTTAAATCCAACATCTTAGGAGGAATCACAATGACAAAGACCCCTTTTTTACGGCGCCTACTAATTATGACCGCTATCTTGATGCTAACGCTTTTAGCTGCCTGCGGTAGTAACGACACTACAAAAGCTGTTAAACCAGCAAAAGAAGAGGATACACCGATACGCCTATCCGTCTCATCCCCGATTACAACCCTAGATCCTCGTTTAATTGCTGACCGTACGAGTATGGAACAATTAAACCAAACCAATGAAGGCCTCTATTCCTATAATGCCGATGGCCAATTAACACCGGCTGTCGCAGAAGATTTCCCTAAACTAAATCAAGAACGCACGGTTTACACCATTCCCCTCCGTAAAAACGCCGTTTGGTCAAATGGCGATGCTGTGACTGCCAAGGATTTTGAATTTTCCTGGAAAAGCGCGATTGAACCTGATTCAGGTTCGCAGCTCACTTACATGTTTGATGGTTTGTTGAAAAATGCCACAAAAATTCTCGAGGGCAAAGCAAAGCCTGAATCATTAGGTGTAAAAGCACTCGATGATTACACACTCGAAGTTACATTAGAACGACCCGTTTCATACTTTCCTCGCCTACTACCATTCACAATTTTCTATCCGATTAATGAAAAGTATGCCACAAAAGAAGGCAGTAAATTCGGAACAGACTCTGAACATATTCTCTTCAATGGTCCCTATAAGCTAACTAACTGGGAACAAGCATCTAACTCATGGAAATATGAGCTAAATAATACGTATTGGAATAAAAAAGCCATTAAAACAGCGAATTTCACTTTCGATGTCGTACCTGATTCCAATACTGGGGCCAACTTATTTGAAACAGATAAATTAGATTTTGCTGAACTTTCAAGCGAATTCGCGAAACAATATAAAGATAACCCAAACTTCAAAGTGTTCCCAGGTGACACAACCCAATTCGTCCGTTTTAACGAAAAATTCGAAACAGATAAAACACATCTCGACAACACCGATCTTCGACTTGCTCTATCGCTCGCAATTGATCGTAAGACCTTAGTCGACAAAGTGCTTGATAACGGTTCAACGGCCACGGAAGGACTTGTACCGGCTGGTTTTGTTGAGAACCCCGTAACAAAAGAAGATTACCGTCAGCAAGCCCCTGCCGTTGTTCATTTTGATACGCAGAAAGCACAGACTCATTTAGCAGCTGCAAAAAAAACAACCGGCAGCTCTACCTTCACCATTGAATTATTAACAGATGATGGTGACAATTCAAAAATCGTCTCGGAGTACATTAAATCACAATGGGAAACAAACCTTGAGGGTGTCACCGTTAACATTAAACGCGTGCCACTTAAAAGCAGACAAGAGCTCGATCAAAACGGTGAATACCAAGCGCAAATAACCGGGTGGTCACCTAACTACCAAGATCCTCTTACCTATTTAGAAATATTCAAAAGCGATCAACCTGGTGAATCAATGGGCTACAAAAACGACACATTCGACCAGTTAATCCATGAAGTTGAAACTACACTCTATGATGATGAAACAGCACGCTGGGATACGATGGTTGCTGCTGAAAAAGTTGTGATTGAGGACACTGCTGCCGTTGCACCACTTTATGTCAATTCGGTCGCCACACTCCAAAATCCAAACTTACGAGATTACAAATTACACCCTTATACCTTATTGGCATTACGTTATATGTATTTAAAATAAAGACAAAAAAACTGTAAGTTGCGATTGCAACTTACAGTTTTTTTTACGCCTTTTTACGATGAATTAATAAATACACCGGAATCCCGACTAAAACAATCGCGATTGAAATGATAACTCCTTTTGGATCAGCGACCATTTGGCTCCAAATAATGTAAACTGAACCTAAAATTGCTACAATCGGCGTGATTGGATACAACGGTACACGATAGCTGCGTTGAGGGCCATTCTTATTCCGACGTCGTAGAATAAAGACACCGATAAAGGCAAACACATAAAAGATATAAATAACAAAAATACAGATGACTGATAAATAATCCGCATCGAAAAAGAGCATCATAATAATTGAAATTACCATCACAGTCGCAATCGCCATTATTGGTGTGTTCGATTTTGGATTAACATACGCTAACTGTTTTGCAAACGGCAGATCTTTTTCTTTTGCCATCGCATAAACAATCCGTGGAAAGGTCATAATCTTACCGTTTAAACAGCCTAATATTGAAATAATAATAGCAATATTTAATAACTTCCCACCAATATCACCAAAGAGTAAGATTGCAACAAAGGGTGCCGCTTTCTCACCTTGTGCAACAATCGTATCTGCGGGTAGCATTTTATAAATCGCAAGGTTGATGAGCATGTAACACCCCATCACGACAAATAATCCAATCGTCATTGCCCGTGGCAATAATTTCTGTGGGTTTTTCAACTCACCTGCCATGTTCGATAATAAAATCCAACCATCGTATGCATAAAGTGTCGCTAAAATCGCTACACCAAAGCTACCAGCTGTCGTCGAAGTTGCGTGTGATAACACCTGCCCAAGAGCCGCTTCATCCCCTTTTAATAGTCCAAAGATGACAATCGCTACAATTGGAACCAACTTACAGACGGTTGTAATAATTTGTGCTTTTGCACCATAGTTTGTGTTGATCATATTCAAAGCCATCACACATAAAGAAGCAAAAATAGCGATTGGTACACGCCACTCATCACCTACACCAAAAAATTCAACAAACAAAACAGCTAAGTAAAGACTCAATGAAGCGATAATCGCAGGACCATAAATGACAATTTGCATCCATCCTGAAAGAAAGCCCCAAATCTTACCATAAATATGGCTCATATAAATGTATAAACCACCTGTATAAGGTAACTGTGTTCCGATTTCAGCAATCGTAAGACCCGCAGCAATCGTTAAAATTCCACCGGCTGCCCAGGCTGCTAAAGCCATATTTGTATTTCCTACTTCTGAAAGCACTGACGCCGGTTTAAAAAACACACCTGAACCAATGATTGTACCAATAATTAATGCCAAGGCAGACCAAATGCCAAGTGTCGGTTTTAGTTCATTTTCTCTCACAGCTTTCCTCCATTGATTAGTTATTTTGCTCGTTAAAAACAATAAATTGATTATAGCATACTCTATTACGATAAAGCAGTTCCACTTTTTTCCCTCTGATTGCTAAAGTTGATTAATACTGTTTACGCTGTATTGTCCCTCCGATATTCAACTGGAGACGGTACTTTGCGACTGTTCGTCGTGAAATTGTAATCCCTTGTTTTTTCAGTTGATCGGTAATTTTTTGATCAGATAGCGGCTTACGCTTATCTTCTTCTGCGATGATACTGCTAATCATCGATTGTACCGTTTTATTCGACACCGTGTTTGCTGAAATACCAGTCGTGAAAAAAGAGCGTAACTCAAACACACCAAAACTCGTTTCCAAATACTTATGGTTTACCGTTCGACTAATGGTTGATTCGTGTACCTTCATTAATTTTGCAATCTCTGCAAAAGTTAGCGGTATTAACGGATGGTGCTCCTCATAAAAAAACGCTTGCTGTTTTTCTACAATTGCCTGTGTCACCGTCACAATAGTACTTTCTCGTTTCGCCAGCACCTGCTGTAACCATTTGAAATCAGCTTTTTTATGTTTTAAATAGGTCGTCACCTCCGCTTCCGTGTGATGGGAAACAGACTTAAAATAAGTGTCATTAAAGGCAACTTGTGGAATTCCTGCCTTAATCGGGACAATCTGTAGTTGTCCCTCACTCTTTGTGACACGTACATCAGGTGAAATATACACATTGACTTCTTTGTTATAGCGTCTACCAGGAAACGGTGTTAACGTTTTAACATACTCTGATATCTCAACAATCGCTGTGATTGACAGGTTTGTCGCCATTGCAAGCTCTTGCCATTTTTTGGTTGTGAACAAGTCAAAGTAGTCACTGATTACTCGATAGGCTTGTTTAGGTGCCCGTACATCACGATCAATTTGCAGACAAATACATTCACACAGCGTACGTGCTCCGATACCAGCCGGGTCTAATTGATGCAATAAAGTTAACGCATTTTCAAACTCAATCGCAGTCATTGGCAATGCCTCAACTAGTTCATCGTATGTAATCGTTAAATAGCCCTTTTCATCTAAGTTTCCAATTAATAATAAGACAATCTCTCTTAACTTCATTGGCCGCATGCTTAACATCACTTGTTCTTTTAAAAACATCGCTAAATCAAACGATTGATCGGGCAACTGAGCAATATAATCCTCATCTGAATGATATCCCCCTTTATCTTGATAACGATCTTTATCTAACACACTTTTTTGATCGATCGTTACTTCTAAAAAAGGATTATCTAATGCCTTATCTTCTAAATAAGCTGTCAATTCTTCCTTATTGTATTGCAACACCTTGATGGCTTGTTGCAATTCCTGTGTCATTCGTAACTGCTGTTGTTGTGTTTGAAGTGCTTTAAATTCTAGCTTCATAATTGCTCCTTCATCAAAACGTAGTCTCGTTACATTTAATGTTAGATACTTCAATTGCTAATGTCAATAAAAAGAAGGAGCTAGCACAATGCTAACTCCTTAAACTTTTGAAAAAAATGTGTATTTATAGTTTCTTCATCATTTGTTTCGCCCATTTACGACTAAAATGTAATTCCTTCATTTCGCTCTCCAGTAAACCTTTAACATGTACATTATCGGCAGATTCTTCCGCCCAAACTGATTTTTTATAGTTAATTAAGACTGTTAAATATTGGACATAATTAGCATAAATATTAACGGCATCATAATGGCTCACCCACTGAATCGCACTTAATTTCACTTTAAAATGCATCATATATAAATGTTTAAAATCAATGGGTTCAATCATTAATTTATGAAATTCAACCCGCCCACGCTCAGTTATACAATAATCTTTTTTGCTTTTTTCTTTATCTTTTGTTTTAACTTCCTCTATCCAACCTTTTTCGGACAATTCATGTATGAGCGGATAAAGTACACCCCAACTTATTTTCTTAAAAGGACCTAACACCTCATTAAGAACTTGCTTCAATAAATACCCGTGCATCTTTCGTTCCATTAACGTTCCTAAGATAAAGAGTGTATAAATTTTTTTCATAGTTGCCTCCTTAAAAATCGTATGTGCTAAAAGCAGTATACGCTGTTTTTTAAAATCAGCTACGAAATACACCAACTCTCTGTATTTCACCCATAATCATGTTAAAATGAAGAGTCTATACCATCCCTCCTCAGGACAGTTTAACTAATTAGTTTGTTACTGCTCTACTGACTACCTGCTGTTACATAATTTTAAAAATTGATGATAAGGAGTGCTTTTACTGTGAATGAAAAAAAATATTAAAAAAAATCACACTAGTCATCATGCTTTTACTAGTTAGTGGTTCGGTGTTTTATTCATCTTCACAACCATATGGGAATCAAACACTAATTCCATTTTTAGAGAAAGTCTTGCCATCTCAGCCCTTCAAAGAGGTTTTACAGAAGGTGGAATTTTATTACGGGGGGAAAATCGTTAGTGTTGAACAGAGTGGGTATTACAATTTCATTGAATTCTTCTTTCGCAAAGCAACACACTTTTCAGTTTATGCTATTATGGGAGCGATTTATATCTTAATTTTACATGCTTTTAATATGAAAAAGCAACTGATTTGGGCAGTGGCCCCGTTGACCCTAATCTTCTTTGCTATATCTGATGAATGGCATCAATCCTTTACTGCCAATCGGACACCTTTAGTTACCGATGTGATGATTGACACACTAGGTATTTGCGTCGGTATCATCGTTACACAATTGCTAAAAAAAGCTTAACAGCAACTAACTGTTAAGCTCCATCTTGTAGAAAAAGTTTCATCAAACGTCTTTTTCTGTGAAAATAGTTCAAGCGAACCCCTCAATTTATACGTTGCTAGATAAATTAATTTCACTTTTATGCGATGATTACTCCACCATATACAGCCGCGACTAGAATAACGAGGGCCGGATGCCACTTCAATCGTTCTAAGGCGATATAACTAAGTACGGCTAACACTCCAAATTGCAACCATCCCAATTGGCTCACGGCCGTTGCTCCCATTGTATAGGTAACTTTCCACATCAGCACTGCTACAACAGGTTGTACAAGTAGCATTACTCCGAGCAACACCTTTGATTTTTTATACTTATCCAGTTGTTTGAAGATGATAATCATTAAGAGCGCGGATGGGACAATCGTTGCTAAAATTGCTACACTCACACCGAGCACGCCACTAACAGGATAACCGACTGACGCTGCAATTTTCGTAGCAATCGGCCCCGGTAAAGCATTAGCTAGCGCAATCCCATTCGAAAAATCGGTTTCGCTCATCCATTGATGCTTATCAATAACTTCGTGATAAACTAGTGGAATCGAAGCTGGTCCACCGCCGTAACCAAAAATATTCGCCAGAAAAAACGACTTAAATAGTTCCCACAATAACAGCATTACTTAGCACCCCCTTTAGCGACACGATAATGTTGTGTGCCATAGATAATAAAGATAAAAATAACGAGGGCTGGATGAATATAGTACAGTAAGACTGCTGCTAAAACACAGGCAATCAATGTTAAAATAAAGCCTAGGCCTTCATAAGCCTTCTTCGCAAAACGATACCCCATTAATAAAAGCATCATAAACACAACTGGCGTTACAGCCGCAATGATGCCTTGCACGATTGTTGAATGACTAAGAACATTTGCCATCGATATAAAGGCAGCCATCGCGATTGTACTTGGTAATATATGCCAGAATACCGACCAAATAGCTCCGAGCCAACCTTTTCGTTCATAGCCCAGATGAGCTGCCATTTTTGTCGCGATTGGACCCGGCAACACATTCGCTATTGCTAACGTATTATCAAAGTCAGCTTCGTTCATCCAGTGATACTTTTTAACTGCCTCATGTTGAAACAAGGGCATCACCGACGGACCACCACCAAAACCTAAAATACCTGTACGTAACATCGCTAACATTAACTCTAGGTAGACCTTCTTCGTTTGTTCCATGCGTTCGCCTCCGTTCACTACTCAATATCTTCATTTTAGCACTGTCAAAACTAAATTCAAAGATGGATGACATTAAAAAGGCACTCCAACCATTTGTTAGAGTGCCTCAGCTTATTATTTCGCTACAGTTTAACTAATAACTGCCGTAATACCTGTGTTTTCATTGAAATTTAATTTAATACCCATATTAGGGTCTAAATCGGTTTCTTTTTCAGCCCAGTAGCGAATCGCTTGAATTAATGAGAAGTGATCGAGTGATTGAATGATGCTACCCGAAGTGTTTAACACCTCTGCGCCAAAACCTTTGTTTTCGTCATAGGTCAAAGATACTTGCATTTCATACATGTTAATTTGTTTCTCGTATGAAAAGAAATCGATAACCGCATTAGAAATATTATCTTCGTTTAACACAATATCGCTATCATCAGTCGTTGCTGACGCACCACCCATTGCATTTTGATAATTGGTTTGGACTTCCTCATCACGGTTCATGTGACGAGCATCTGTATAAGCACCTGCAGATGTTGCTTGAGCTTTTTTATTTTGACGCATGCGCGAAACGAGCATGATCACAAGACGAAGAATTACTAAAATCGCTAAAATATTAATGATCATCCCGATGATGTTACCAAACCCGCCCATGTTAGCTAATAAGCCTCCGAATAACATTCCGGCAAGTCCACCTAACATCATTCCGCCTAAGAAACCACCGAAACGACTTTTAGCCTTCGCTTTATTGGCCGTAACTGCTTTATTTGTTGCTGCTTTGTTTGCTGCTGTTTTTGTTGAGTTTGTTTTCACCTTGTTGCTATTGGTGTTATATGAACGGTTGGTTGAACGATAACCGCCACCTCGCATTTTGGCACTCACTGTTTTGACGGCAGACGCTTGATAACTGTCTGGAGTGACAAGATTAATCATCTGAGAGCCTACTGGTGTCATTAAAATAACCACTGCTGTTAAAATACTAATAATTTTCTTCAAAATTTTCCCCCTTATAATTTTCTATCTGACTTTATTTTACCATCTTTAGCAACGCTTCTCAAAAGATACGAACGACAGTCTGTTTTATTTTTCTGAAATATATTGACAGAATATTCAAAAGAGATTGACATATTGTTTTTTTTGTCGCTATACTTTTAGTTATCACCTACAGTAGTAGGCCTTACAATTAAATAAGATTTCTTATCCAGAGTGGTGGAGGGACTGGCCCTATGAAACCCGGCAACCTATCAATATCAATTGATGAGGTGCTAATTCCAACAAAATCAGGTGACTGATTTTGGCAGATAAGAGAAGTAGCGTTTACCCGACTTCTCTTTTTGAGAAGTCTTTTTTATTACCTTTTTTTACCAATACACAGACAAACAGGAGGAATTATTTTATGAAAAAATTGACAAAGACACTCGGTTCACTCGTTATTTTAGCAGTTTTACTCACATTGGCAGCCTGCGGTGGCGGTAGCAAAGCACTCGATGATAAAGAAGTCACAGTCGGTGTTACCGGCGGCCCCCACGAACAAATCATGAAAGAAGTTGCCAAAGTTGCTAAAAAGGATGGCGTTACCATCAAGTTAAAAGTGTTTAGTGATTACAACACACCAAATACAACTTTAGATCAAGGCGAACTTGACGCCAACAGCTTCCAGACGTTACCGTTCTTAAAAAATCAAATCAAGTCAAAAGACTTTAAAATCACCGAAGTGTTTGCAACAGTTGCCTTCCCGCTTGGGATTTATTCTGACTCAATCAAGAGCATTGACGATATTAAGGAAGGCGATAAAATTGCCGTTCCTAATGACCCTGCCAACGAATTACGTGCCCTTCAATTATTTGAAGAAGCAGGACTTATCAAGCTGTCAGATAAAGCTGGTGAAAATACGACTAAAAAAGACATTGTTGAAAACAAATTAAACTTAGAAATCGTTGAACTTGATTCTGCTCAAGTATCAAAACACTTAGGTGAAGTAAAAGCGGCTGCGATCAACACAAATTTTGCCATGGGCACTGGCTTAAACATTAAAGACGATGCAATTTATCATGAGCCTTTAACTGATAACCCTTACCCTAACTATTTTGCTGTTCGTATCGAAAATAAAGATGATGCGATTGTTAAAAAGTTAAAAAAATACTACCACTCTGACGAAGTTAAAGCGTATATCGCTAAACAATTCAAAGGATCAGTTGTTACAACATGGTAATGATATAGGGGGACGAGAGCATGATTGAACTTAAAAACATTTCAAAAGACTATACTGTCGATAAAAAAGTGATTACAGCTTTAAAAGACGTCTCCGTCCAAGTTAATGCTGGTGAAATATATGGGGTAATTGGCTACAGCGGTGCCGGCAAGAGCACGCTCATCCGCTGTATTAACCTGCTAGAAACACCCACTACAGGGCAAGTTTTCATTGACGGTGTTAATTTACAAGTCTTAGATAAAATCGCCTTACGTCAAGCACGCCAAAAAATCGGAATGATCTTTCAAGGCTACAATCTCTTAACAACGGCCACTGTTTATGACAACATTGCGATTCCGTTAAAATTAACAGGTCTATCAAAAGAAGTCATCGCTGAGCGCGTTGAAAAATATTTAGGCATTGTCGGTCTTAGCGATCGAGCTACCGCTTACCCAGCACAACTATCGGGCGGACAAAAACAGCGGGTGGCGATTGCCCGTGCGCTCTCTCACGAACCTGAAATTTTACTTAGTGATGAGGCAACCAGTGCACTTGATCCAAATACAACCGAATCAATTTTAGCGTTACTGCTCGAAATTAATGAAAAACTCGGCCTCACTATCTTTTTAATTACACATGAACTGAGTGTGATTCAACGCCTATGTGATCGAGTAGCTGTGATGGAAAACGGTGAAATTGTCGAACAAGGAACAGTCGTCGAAGTGTTTACACAACCACGCTCAACTGTTACAAAAAGTTTCTTGAAAAATTCAGCGAAGTATAAAATCCCTGAAAAAATCGTCGGCGCGTTTGATCAAACAGGTGTCTTAATCCAATGTACCTTCGTCGGTGATGCAGCAAGTCAACCGGCTTTAGCTTATGTTAGTAAACATTTTAATGTCGTCCCAAATATTATCGCTGGTGGCATCGATCAATTTAAAAACGAAGCGATTGGGAATTTGATTGTCCACTTAGAAGGTCGCACAGCTGACATTACTAACACAATTACCTATTTAGAAAGCCAAGCCATTATCGTTACGAAAGAAGGTGTCCTTAATGTCTAATTTTTTCTCTGAATGGGGCCCACGATTCTCGAAGGGTTGATTGCAACTTTACAAATGACTGCTATCTCACTCGTTATCTCGGTGATTTTAGGCGTGCCACTGGCGATTTTATTAGTACTTACACGTAAAGGTGGACACGCTGAAAATAAAATCACTTACACGATTGCCAATGCGATTATTAATATTATTCGCTCGATTCCCTTTATCATTCTGCTCTTCTTTTTGATTCCGTTCACAAAGTTAGTTGCCGGCACAACTATTGGAGTACAAGGGGTAATCGTACCGTTAGTTGTGTACTGTGCTCCCTATATCGCCCGTTTAATTGAATCAGCCTTATTAGAGGTTGATAAAGGGGTTGTTGAGGCCTATCAATCAATGGGTATCGCGACTTGGAAAATCATCTGGTTCGTGATGGTGCGTGAATCACGTTCAGCCATTATTCTAGGCTTAACCATTGCTACGATTGGTTTAATTGGTGCAACAGCAATGGCCGGTTTTGTTGGTGCTGGTGGACTTGGCGACTTAGCGTATCAATTCGGTTACCTCCGCTTCCAGCCAGGAATGATGTATGTCACCTTAATTCTCTTAATTATTATCGTTCAACTTCTGCAATCAGCCGGTAGCCTCATTGCCCGCCGCCTAAAGAAGTAAACATTGTTTTATTAAAAATAATACGAGATAAAAAGCGCTAAGCAAAACGATTGCTTAGCGCTTCAGATTGTAGAGAAAGTCGAATTAAATTGCGTTTACTTTGAACATTAGTTCAAGTGACTTTGGCTACAAGATAACTTGACTGAAAAGAAACGTTGTTATATCCTCGCGTTTAATCAGCTAACTTCTATGATATTTCATGGAAAAGTAGTGACGGGAAATAGTCGAGACGTTATTTTCTCCAAACATTGCAGTTTAGAACGGCTTTAAATTACTTTCGTACTAGTAGGCACGATGAGCGAGTGACGGAACGCGTACTGATGGTACGTAATCCCGAGCGAACAAGTCGTAACGACCTAGAACAGCGTTTATCTTTTATAGCAGGACTTCCATGTTTACGCTATACTAAAGCTATCTAGTGTCACGCTGAAAGGAGATCCTCGATGAACACAATGACCTTAGCTAATCGAATTGCCCGCAATTCTCGTGTCTTATCTAATAACGAACAAAAGATAGCTGATTATTTTCTTCACAATACCACGTCTGTCACGACCGCTTCAATCAGCACGTTATCTCAGGAGATTGGTACCTCGAATGCAGCAATTTCGCGATTTTGTCATAAGTTAGAATACCGTAGCTTTGCTGAACTAAAAACAATGTTATTACAAGAAACTGCCGTTGATACCGCTATCTTAGGTTCCAACCAAATTGTCTCGTACTACAACCAAATCTTGCAATCATCAGCTGCCCTCCTTGAATCAAAAGCCTTGATTGAATTCATTAATCATATCAAATCCGCCCAACGTATTCTCGTGTGTGGCATTGGCAGTTCAGGTTTAAGCGCAATTGAGTTTAAAAATCATTTAAGTCGGATGGGTATTAGTATCGATGCTGAAACTGATCCTCATCAAATGGTCATGCGCGCCAGTCTTCTCACAAAAAACGACCTCTTAGTCGTCATTTCAAATTCAGGTACAACAGAAGCCATCATCCGTGCCTCCGAGTTTGCTAAAGCGAATCAAGCGACTATTTTCGCCTTAACGATTAAAGATTATACCGCACTCACTAACAGTTGTGACGGCGTCCTCTTTACATCAAGCATTGTTCCCATTGCCGATGAGCGTTTTATCAATAGCCAACTATCGATTCACTTTATCTTCGATGTCATCTATTATCGTTTATTAGAAGATAAGACCTTCAAAGCGAATCGTGACCTGACGTTAGCTACTTTAAAGAAATAAAAACACCGCTACCATTAGGTAGCGGTGTTTATTTAACCTACTGTACTTCGTTCATCTCTGCTACAAATGTTTCCGTTATCAATTTAGGACGTGTAATCGCACTACCGACTACGATCGCATGAACGCCCAATTCTTTACAACGTTTCGCTTTCGCTGGTGTATCCACATGACCTTCTGCAATAATCGGCACTGATAAGGTTGCCAAAATTTCTTTTAGACGACTAAAGTCATCATCTTCGATATTATCACCAGACGACTGTTCAGTGTAACCCATTAATGTCGTTGAAACACAGTCAAACCCTAATTTTTCGGCTGTGATTGCCTCTGCGATTGTTGCCGTATCTGCCATCAATAACACATCAGGGTATTTCGCTTTTATGTTCGTCATCAATTGTGCTAATGTTTCACCATTCGGTCGAAGACGATCAGTCGCATCTAAGGCAATCATCTCACAGCCAGTCACCATCAGTTCATCAATTTCAGACATCGTCGCTGTAATAAACACCTGCGAATCTGGGTAATCCCGTTTAACAATGCCAATAACAGGCAAATTAGTATTTTTTTTAATTTCAATAATATCTACCTGTGAGTTCGCACGAATACCCACAGCCCCACCTAATTCAGCTGCGACAGCCAGTCTCCCCATAATATATGCACTATGAAGTGGTTCATCAGGTAATGCCTGACACGATACAATTAAACCTTTTTTTACACGTTCTAACATATTCATTTTATTCCGCCTCCATCAATTCTTCAATTTCATTTTTAACAACAGTCACTTGTGGTCCATAGATTACTTGAATACCACGACCGTTTTTCACAATCCCATTGCTACCAGTTGTTTTCAACTGCTCATCATCAACCAATCTTTCATCTCGGACAGTGACACGTAAACGTGTGGCACAACAATCAACGGTATCGAGGTTATCTAATCCCCCTAAGCCCGCAATAATGGCTAATGCACGATTAGACCCTTCAACTTTAGCTGCCTTCACTAACTTAGCTTCACGCCCAGGCGTCTTGAAGTTGAATTTTTTAATGAGGAACATGAAGGTAAAGTAGTAGAGACAAAACCAGACAATGCCGATGAAAATAACATATAGCCAGTTCGTTTTAGCTTCGCCTTGTAACACACCGAACAGTATAAAGTCGATAAAACCACCAGAGAATGTTTGACCAATCGTAATGTTGAATAAATCAGCCATCATAAAAGCCAGCCCATCAAAGAAGGCATGAACCACATATAAGGCCGGCGCCACAAACAAGAATGAAAATTCTAACGGCTCTGTAATTCCTGTTAAAAAAGAAGTGATTGCTGCTGATAACATTAACCCACCAACAATTTTTTTATTCTCTGGTTTCGCACAGCGATAAATCGCTAATGCCGCCCCAATCAATCCGAACATCATCGTAATAAAACGACCTGACATGAAACGTGATGTGCCTTCATAAAACTGTGTCACTGTTGGATCAGCCAATTGGGCAAAGAAAATGTTTTGTGTTCCTTGCACTAACTGACCGCCAACTTCTAAACTACCACCTAATGCTGTTTGCCAAAATGGCAGATAGAAAATATGATGCAGTCCAAATGGCCCTAATAAGCGTAATATAAATCCGAAGAAAAAGGTACCAATAGCCCCTGTGGCATTGACAATATCGCCCACTTTAAATATTCCCGATTGGAAGATGGGCCAAACAAAGTACATCACTACGCCAACAAAAATCGCGGTAAAAGCAGTCACAATCGGTACAAAGCGTGAACCTCCAAAAAAGCCAATGACCTGTGGCAATTCAATTTTATTGAAGCGATTATGTAATAAGGCCGTAATAATACCAATGACTAAACCACCAAAGACGCCTGATTCTAGCGTTTGAATACCTAAAGTCATCCCTTGCCCAACTGCTGCTAGACCATCAACTACGAGTTTATCCGATAAAATTAACAACGCATTAATGGTTGCATTCATCACGAGGTAACCAAGTAAAGAAGCTAACGCCGCCGTTCCCTTATCTGATTTAGCGAGTCCCACTGTTACTCCGACTGCAAAAATAACAGGTAAATTAGCAAAAACAATATTACCTGCCGCACTCATAATCGTAAAAATAGCTTGTAACCACGCAATATCTAACACTGGATATGCCGCGATTGTATTGGGATTCGATAATGCCCCACCAATCCCTAATAACAACCCTGCCGCTGGCAAAATAGCTATCGGCAACATAAATGATTTTCCAAACTGTTGTGCTTTTTCGAAAAATGTTTTCATAATTATTCCTCCATTCGAAAATGTTTTCGTTTATAATATACCCATTGAAAACGTTTTCGTCAAGTTGTTTTTCTGTCAACTTACAAAAAAAGCAGCCCCTCGAGGGACTGCTTCAGTCTGAAAGTCTAAAGAGACTTTATTTTCTTTCGAATTCTATACAGTGACTTTGTTTACGAGCTGATAAGACTGAATAGCAAGGCTTTTATGTCCTCTAGTTCAATCAACCAGAAGCTATCACCTTTCAGAAAAATGGCAGCGACGGTAAATAGTCGCCTTCATTTCTCTTCCAAGCTGTATGCTTCCAACCGGTTGACTTCACACTTTCGTTCTAGGCACGACGAGCGAGTGACGGTGCGCATACTGATGGTATGTAATCCCGAGCGAGCAAGTCGTAACGACCTAAAACAGCGTTTATCTTCAGTCTCAAGCAGCCCTTGGAGGGGGTGCTTCGTTACAATTAGCTATTTTTTGGACCTGGTGTTGAGGCAATCAATTCCATTTTACCCTTCAGCTCCCACTTTTTAACGGTCGCTGGAATAATAAAGTGGTCACCTGCTTTAAGATCAAATGAACGGTTGTCAATCCGAATATGACCCGTGCCACTGATCACACTTGCCAACGTATACGGACCAAAGGCTGACATTGTTGCCGTGCCTCGCACCACCCATTTATAAACGTTAAAGTAATCACTCTCAACTAAGGTAATCATGCTGATTGTTTCCGAAATAACCTTTGTTTGATGTGGCGCTACGACATGATGAGGCACAGTCGTCACATCGAGTGATTCCGTAATCTGCAATGGACGCTTTTGTCCGGTTGTTGCATCAACACGATCATAATCATACAAACGATAAGTCGTATCACTGCTTTGCTGCGTTTCTAAAATAACAATCCCCGCACCAATCGCATGTACCGTACCACTTGGTACGTAATAAAAATCGCCCGCCTTAACTTCAACGGAACGCAGTAAACGATCCCACTCACCATTTAAAGCCAATGTTTCAAATTGCGCTTTTGTTTTCGCCTTATGCCCATAAACAATTTTGGCACCCGGTTCAGCTGCGATGACATACCAACACTCTGTCTTACCTTGTTCACCTGCATGAGCTTGACCATAGGCATCATCCGGATGCACTTGTACTGATAAATCACTACTTGCATCTAAAATCTTTGTCAGTAAAGGAAATTCAGCTTGAGTAGAATCTGCAAATAAGTCACGGCGCTTTTCCCACAAACCCGCAAGTGTTTCACCAGTAAACATCGGATTCAATACCTTGGCATCGCCATTTTTGTGGGCACTAATCCCCCAATTTTCACCGATGTTTTTGGTTGTTTCACCATAACCAAACAATTCATGTAACTTATGGCCACCCCAAATTTTTTCATGTAATTCGCCTTCTAAAAAAATCGGTTCTTTCATGCATGTTCCTCCTCAAAGTATAAGACACTTACAATATCAGAATAGCTTTTTTCGTGTTAAAATACAAGTATCATAACAATCTGATTGTAAGGGGTGAAGCTATTTGAAAAGAAATGAACGCGTATTAGCACAACTTGAAACCTTATCGACTCACATCGATTTAGACACTTTATTAGCGACTGGAGGTATCACAGCCTTACAAATAGCCGAAGCAGTTAATATCCAACGCAATAATGTAAGCGCTGACCTCAATCAATTATTTCGCGAACAAAAATTAGTTAAAATTAATGGCCGCCCTGTTGGTTATTTAAGTCTCGCAGCTGCCGAACAATTACTCGGAACAGCTGTCACGACTTTCTTTTTCGACTCTTTGGAAGTGTTTTTGGCTGCACAACCAACTACGACAGCTGAATACGAAAAGACACCTTTTTCCGATTTAATCGGTGCCACAACAAGCTTACGCAATCAAGTTGAACAAGCCAAAGCAGCGATTCTTTATCCACCTAATGGCTTAGACACATTAATCGTTGGACCCACCGGTGTGGGTAAAACCTTATTCGCTAATATGATGTTTAATTATGCCCATCACATCGGCAAATACGCAGCTGATTCACCCTTCGTTGTGTTCAACTGTGCCGATTATTATACAAATCCACAATTGCTAATGTCCCATTTGTTCGGACACGTTAAAGGCGCTTTCACTGGTGCAGATACCGATAAACAAGGACTTGTTGAAAAAGCTCATCAAGGTATTTTATTTCTCGATGAGGTGCATCGTTTACCACCCGAAGGTCAAGAGATGATTTTCTACTTAATGGATAATGGTAATTATGCCAAACTTGGCGAGACCGAACGTCAACATCATGCCGACGTTCTCATCATTTGTGCAACGACCGAAAATCCTGAATCTTCCTTATTAAAAACGTTCGTACGACGGATTCCAATTATTATTAACATCCCGACCTTTGAAGAACGAGCAGCCAAGGATAAAATTGATTTATTACGTTTTCTCTTAACGACCGAAGCGCATCGAATAAAAAAACCAATTGAGATTGATACCGAAGCAACGAAAGCGTTAATTGGTAACACAACCTACGGCAATGTTGGTCAACTAAAATCCAACATCCAACTCGTCTGTGCCAATGCCTTCTTGCATTCCTTAAAAGATGACACCTTAAAAATTAATTTTAAGGATCTCCCTGCTGAAGTGAAGAATGGTTTCTTCCATCTCAGTGGCAATCGTGCCGAAATGCAAGAACTGTCTGATCATCTTAAGAGCGATGTCATCGTTTATCCCGATGATAATACAAAGTCGCTTATTAAAGACGACGCCTATGAGCCAGACTTTAATCTTTATAGCATTATCGAAGACAAGGTTGGTTTCATGGTCGACCAAGGCATTAAAGATGAAGAAATTAACCGCTTCATTGGGATTGATATCGACATCCATCTCAACTCATTTTATTCAAAGTTCCAGAACAATACCCAATCCCGTGAAAAAATGTTAAAGGTTATTAATGAAGACATCTTAAATTTCACCGAAAATATAAAATCAATGATTGAGCAGCATTTACACCGTAAACTCGATGAACGTTTCATCCTCGCCTTTGGTCTTCATTTAACGGCGTTCTTAAAACGTAATAAAGAACATAAAATCGTTCGCTACGCCAACATCGAAAATGTCGTGCAAGAAATGGCAACCGAATATGAATTATCGATTCAAATTAATCAGATGATTAAGACACACTTTAGTGTGTCAGTTCCAATGATGGAAACGATGTACTTAACCCTTTTAATTAATTCACTATTAAAAGATAATAAGTCGCAGCGGGTTGCTATTTTAGTAGCGATGCACGGCAGCAGCTCAGCCAGTAGCATGGTTAATGTAGTCAAAAAACTATTAGGCGAAAACAACATCGAAAGCATCGACATGCCCCTTGACCTCAGCCCTAAAAAAGTCTTAGATGATATGCGACGGGTTGTGCGTGAAATCGATAATGGCAAAGGGGTGCTCCTAATGGTTGATATGGGCTCCTTAACCGGCTTTGGCGATATCCTCACTGAGGAAACTGGCATCCCTGTCAAAACAATTGATATGGTGTCAACCCCGACTGTACTTGAGGCGGTTCGTAAAGCAACGATTATGGAAATGGATTTAGAGACAATTTACCGCTCCTTAAAAGACTTTAGAGGTTATGAAAATTATCTTGAGAAACCAACGACAACAGTCGCGATACCTGATTCACCTGCAGATAAACCACTTGCGATTCTGAGCGTTTGTACAACCGGAGAAGGAACGGCATTGAAACTCCAAACCTTTGTGGGCACCCTTTTGAAAAATATGGGTCGTAGCGATATTAGTATTATCGCAATGCCGCTACACGAGGTTGCCCAACGCCAAACAGAACTCGATCAATACCATATTTTATTATCGATTGGTATCGCCAACCCCAATGTTGGCGTACCTTTTATCCCACTCGAACAGCTCTTTGATAGTGAGGGTGAAGCGCTATTAAACCATTACATTCCAACAGCAACGCCACTAGTACTGGAACACATCAATAAGCCGTCGATGGTGCTACAAATGAGTGAAGAAAGTCTCAACGAGTTTTTAACGTATTTGAATCCGACAAAAGTACTGCCGTTGCTACTCGCTTTCGTCAACGATATTGAGCAGTTCGAAAACATTCAGTTAACTAACGGTCAAAAAATAAATCTGATTGTGCATGTCGGTTGCGCACTTGAACGAGCCGTTGTGAAAGAAACCCTTGCTTATTATGCGACAGCAAGTCCACAACAATTAAGCAAGCGTGGCGACTACCATACCATCGCCCAACATTTTTACAACAGTTTGAAAATTAACTTATCCGATGATGAACTGTATTACATCATGGATATGATTGCCGATACACTTACTATCCAATCACTTTAGTCTAAACACACAACAAGACACTGCCGTTTTCGATAACGTATTTGTGTCTTGTTTTTTCATTTTAGTGTCTTTCTTTTTTTTAAACCCTTGATATGATAACGGTTTCACACACTCATGAAAGTTGGCACGGAACTTGCATTAGTATAAGTGTAGACAATTAACTATTAAAAAAAAGAGGTGAACTACTATGACAGTTGCAATTGTAATCGGAACACACGGTGCGAGTGCCGAACAACTACTCAAATCAACTGAAATGATTATTGGTGAACAAACGAATGTTGGCGTCATCGATTTCATGCCGGGCGAAAACGCCGATACGTTAGTAGACAAATTAAAAGATGAAGCAAACACACTCGATACGAGTGATGGCTTACTTTTTCTGGTCGACTTGTTTGGCGGTAGCCCGTTCAACGCCGCTAGTCGTATCGTCATTGAACATGAAAATGCTGATGTCGTGACTGGTGTCAACATTCCGATGTTACTTGAAACATTATCAATGCGCTCAGCCCAATCGTTACCTGAGCTAGTTGAGACCGCTCTAACTGCCGGTGCCTTTGGTATCAAATCATTAAAAGCTGGCTTAGCTGCAGCAGCAAATGAAGAAGAAAATGAGGAGGAATTATAAATGATTATTAAATTAGCTCGTATTGACGACCGTTTAATTCACGGTCAAGTTGCCACTGTCTGGACAAAAGAAACAGGTGTAAACCGTATCATCGTTGTGTCTGATGAGGTTGCAGCTGATACGGTTCGTAAAACGTTATTGACACAAGTTGCACCACCTGGTGTTAAAGCCCATGTGGTTGATGTTGCTAAAGCTTCACGTGTTTACAACAACGCAAAATACGCAACTGACAAAGTAATGTTCTTATTCACAAACCCTACAGACGTTTTACGTGTGATTGAAGATGGTATCGATATCACATCAGTCAACATTGGGGGTATGGCCTACCATGAAGGTAAGCAAATGGTAACAAATGCCATTTCTGTCGATGAAACAGACATTAAAGCATTCAATGCTTTAAATGACAAAGGTATTGAACTTGAAGCTCGTAAAGTTGCTGCTGACAGTAAAGTTAGCATGATGACCTTACTTGCCAAAGTAAAATAAACTAATTTAATAGAAGGAAAAGGAGGAAGATTCTCATGGAAATAGGTACTCTACAAATTATCCTAGTCTTTATCGTAGCTTGTGTTGCAGGTATGGGTTCTATCCTTGATGAGTTCCAAACACATCAACCGTTAATTGCCTGTACGTTAATCGGTTTAGTGCTTGGTGACATCTCACAAGGTGTTATGATCGGTGCTTCATTACAATTAATTGCGTTAGGCTGGATGAACATCGGTGCTGCTGTTGCACCCGATACAGCACTTGCTTCAATTATTTCAACAATTTTAGTTATTGGTGGTGGCCAAAGTATTGGTGCAGGTATCGCACTTGCTATTCCTTTAGCTGCAGCTGGTCAAGTATTAACAATCTTAGTTCGTACTATCACAGTTGGTTTCCAACATGCGGCCGATAAAGCTGCTGACCGTGGTGATTTAAATGCGATTTCAAGACTTCATTTAACCGCTCTTATTTTACAAGCAATGCGTATTGCTATTCCAGCTGTTATCGTTGCCTACTCAGTGGGTACTGATACAATTAAAAACTTATTAGACTCAATTCCTGATGTCGTAACAGGTGGTCTTGCTGTTGCTGGTGGGATGATCGTTGTTGTTGGTTATGCAATGGTTATTAACATGATGCAAGCTGGCTACTTAATGCCATTCTTCTTCTTTGGATTCGTTGTCGCGGCATTTACAGACTTCAACTTAATTGCTCTTGGTGTTATTGGTGCCTTTTTAGCAATTATCTTCATTCAATTACACCCTAAATACCATGATAATGGTAATGGTGGTGGCGGAAACGCTGTTGCTGCAGGTGGACCAAGCGATCTCGACGATGAATTAGATTAAGGAGGAGGAGAAATCATGGCTGAAGAACATGTATTAGAAAAAAAAATTAACTAAAAAAGATATTAATGCTGTCTTTTTACGCAGTAACGTTTTTCAAGGTTCTTGGAACTTTGAACGTATGCAAGCCTTAGGTTACGCTTATTCAATGGTACCAGCGATTAAACGCTTATACCCTGAAGGCTCACCTGAACGAGTAGCTGCGATTAAACGTCACTTAGAATTCTTTAATACCCATCCCTATGTTGGTGCTCCAATCTTAGGCGTAACACTTGCGATGGAAGAACAACGTGCAAACGGTGCGCCAATCGACGATGGTGCCATCAACGGTATCAAAGTTGGTTTGATGGGACCACTTGCTGGTGTTGGTGATCCGATTTTCTGGGGGACGTTACGTCCGGTTGCAGGTGCACTTGGTGCTTCGCTTGCAATGAACGGTAGTATTTTAGGACCGATTGTTTTCTTCGTCTTCTTTAACGCTGTTCGTTTATTCATCCGTTACTGGGGTGTTTCGTACGGTTACAAAAAAGGGTCTTCTGTTGTAGGTGACATGAGTGGTGGTCTCTTACAAAAACTAACAGAAGGCGCTTCAATTCTTGGTCTGTTCATCATGGGGGCACTTGTTAACAAGTGGACCACCGTCAACATGCCGTTCGTCCTTTCACGTGTTACAGGTGATGATGGTAAGGTTGTTGAAACAACTGTTCAATCAATTCTCGATCAGTTAATGCCTGGTTTAGTACCATTACTCTTAACATTTGCATGTATGTGGTTATTGAAACGTAAAGTTAACCCGTTATGGTTAATCTTCGGTTTCTTCGTAATCGGTATTCTTGGTTACTGGGTTGGCTTCTTAGCTTAATCCTCGACAGGTAAGGCGCAGGTAGCACGTCTACCCGCCTTACCTGTTTTTTATTTTCTGGTATACTTAACGAGAGTCTTAACAACTTAGAAGGAGGTATGATGTATGTCTTGGACAACTGGTTTTTTAGGCGCCTACGTCAGTTTGATTTTGCTTTACTTGGTGTATGATTACATTATTATTGATCGTTTGAAAGGTAAAACATTGTTAGCCTTACGCTTACGTAAACGCAACATTATGGATACGTTGATTTTTGCAGCACTTTTCGCATTTATTGCGATTATCAATCTTTTTAGAGGCGGTGACATCATCGTAACCTACCTACTCATCGCCCTCGTTGCCCTTTATTTAATTCTTTCATATGTGCGCCAACCTCAGGTGCGTTTCAAACAAGATGGCTTCTTTTATGGCAACTTCTTTGTGCGCTATGACGCTATCGAACAGATGAATCTAGCAGAAGACGGCATCTTGGCGATTATCGCTAATAAACGCCGCCACTTACTCTATGCTCGTAACATCGATGAACTGGAGCAGATGCTACCGTATTTCACTAGAGAATAAGCAACAAAAGCGACATCAGCTCATCAAACTTCGAAGCTATACGAAAGCCCCTTAAACGACCAAGTTTAAGGGGCTTTAATTATAGTTAAGCATAGCGCTTTTTACTTTCTCACACTATTGTACAATGTTACACTCGTTTTGAAAGCTATTCTGATCCCTCTCAAAGGAGTGTTTCGATGCATATTAAACTCGCACGCATTGATGATCGTCTCATACACGGCCAAGTCGCCACCTCATGGTCCAAAGCAAGTGGAATCACCCGTATTATCGTCGCTAACGATGCGGTTGCCGCTGACCCTGTTCGTAGTACAATGCTCAAACAAGTCGCACCACCAGGCATCAGTGCCCATGTTGTGTCGCTTGAAAAAGCCCTACGGGTTTATCGTAACCCCAAATATGCCGCTGATGCAGTGATGTTCTTATTTACCAACCCAACGGATGTCCTCAGCCTCATTGAACAAGGACTCCCCCTCACGACTATTAATATAGGCGGGATGTCTTACACGCAAGGTAAACAAATGATCAACAACTTTTTAGCTGTTGATGAAATCGATATTAACGCCTTCAAATCCTTGGCAGCACGAGCAATTGAACTCGAAGTCCGTGTCATCACTAGTGATGCAAAACTTGACTTAATGAGTCTGTTGCAACAAAAGAACATTATCTAACCTAAAATTTGATAGCAGAGACAGCGACTTCGCTTATAGTTGTCGCTGTTTTGTCGTATGAAATGACTAAGCGACAATGAATGCTGCTTGCCCGACCTTGATGCCAATAATACAACAACTGACTCGAATGTTTAATTTCCTCTGCCATTCGCATTGTATTAACGGGACCGAGTAATTTTGTTTCAAACCCACAACCTGTCAGTTTATCGTTTAATTCTTTAAGCGAGTATGTTGCATTTAAATTGACAGCGCTCGTAACAGCCTTTTTCAACAAAGCTTTATTAGGTATCTCCATTATTTCCCTCCTAGAACTACAAATTAATCGTGTCTTGTAAACATAAGATAACGCTACATACCGTTACTATCTTGTAATAATAACACAAAAAAGCCACCACTTCATTGAGGGAAGTGGTGGCTTCGTTGACTACTTAAACGATACCTTGTGAAATCATTGCATCGGCCACTTTTTTAAAGCCCGCAATGTTCGCACCAGTTACAAAGTCGTCTTCTTTGCCATATTGTTTTGCTGTATCACTAATGTTTTTGTAGATGTCTTGCATAATTTCTTTCAGTTTCGCATCGACTTCTTCAAACGTCCACGATAAACGTTGACTGTTTTGCGACATTTCAAGGGCAGATGTTGCCACACCACCCGCATTGGCTGCCTTAGCTGGCGCAAAGAGCACACCTTGTGCTTGCAAGTAAGCCACACCATCTAGCGTTGTTGGCATATTTGCTCCTTCAGCGACTGCTTTAACACCGTTAGCAACTAATTTTTTTGCTAATTCTAAATCAATTTCATTTTGTGTTGCTGAAGGTAAAGCTACCGTATACTCGATATCAATCTCCCAAACGGATCCTTCTTTATAAACGGCGTTCGGTCGAGCTGCGGCATATTCCGTTAAGCGAGCACGTTTCACTTCTTTCACTTCTTGTAACAAAGCTACATCAATACCCTCTGCATCGTAAATATAGCCTGTTGAGTCTGAACATGCGACAACTTTCGCGCCTAGTTGTTGTGCTTTTTGAATTGCATAAATCGCAACATTACCCGAACCAGACACAACCACTGTTGTATCTTTAAACGTTAATCCCTTCGCTTTTAACATCTCATCAGTTAAGTAGACTAACCCATATCCCGTTGCTTCCGTACGTGCTAAGCTCCCACCATAGGTTAAACCCTTGCCTGTTAAGACACCTGCATCATTTGAATGTTTTAAGCGCTTGTATTGGCCAAATAAAAAGCCAATTTCGCGACCACCCACGTTGATATCACCAGCTGGCACATCAGTATTTTCACCAATGTGACGGTATAATTCAGTCATGAAACTTTGGCAAAAACGCATCACTTCCATGTCTGATTTACCTTTAGGATCAAAGTTTGATCCACCTTTACCACCACCAATTGGTAGCCCTGTTAACGAGTTTTTAAACACTTGTTCAAACCCTAAAAATTTAACCACACTCGCTGTTACTGTTGGATGGAAACGTAACCCACCTTTATACGGCCCGATTGCACTATTAAAATGAACGCGGAAACCACGGTTCACTTGAACGTTACCTGCATCATCTACCCATGGCACACGAAATTGCACAAGTTGTTCGGGTTCTAAAATACGCTCAAGAATGTTTAGTTGCTTGTAAGCCTCATTTTCTTCAACTGCCGGATAAACGGTATCAAGAAATTCTTTCACAGCTTGTAAAAATTCAGGCTCATTCGCGTTTAATTTCGCCACACGATCATAAATTGCTTGCGTATCTAAAGTAGTATTTGTTTTCCCCATCAACAACACATCCTTATCTGTATAATAGATTAACTTTAACACATCTCGTTATTATCTGACAATTCCGATTATTAATCAAACCTATCTCCGTTTGAGATAGGTTTGATTTTTTTGAGTAATCACTTCTTTTTAAAGACGACACCTTGATAAAGTTTGGTCGTAATCACAAAGTAAACACCATAAATCGCAATAAAAATAACAAATGGTAGCCAAATTTTAAAGTAAACATCCACCATCAAGAAGTAAGCAAACATTTTCATTCCCACTAATACATGCACTGTGGCCAACAAGGCCGGAAAAACAAACAGCGTCCCTAACTCTTTCGTCATCGATTGTTTCAACAACGCTTGTTTTACACCAATTTTATTCAGCATATCATAGCGACGAATATCAGCAGAGGCTCCCACTAGAATTTTAAACATCAGGCAACTTGCCATCATCGCTAAGAAAGCAAATCCTAAAAATAAGCCCATAAAGATAATCCCGTTAAACATCGCACTCATTAATTGATAAGAGCTATATTTACTCGTAAGTTCCACCGTCGGATTTTTTGCTGTCTCGCTTTTATCTAACGCTGCTAATTGCGGTTTAGCCTCGTCAAAATCAGTTACCACTGTCGCTATCACTGTACTTTCTTTGAGCGTCAACTTATTAAAGTCTGCTTCAGTCACTATGATTTTTTTGGTGTCATATGTTTGAGGCAACAATTGGTTCAACGCATTATCCCATTGGTCCATATCACTCACATCGCCAATTGCTTTGTTTTTCACAAGCGCTTGTGTCGGTGTTTTTTCGACCGTGTCATTCGCCTCATAACTTAAGTACTGAGGCATTTGTTGTTGCAACTCTTCTGCCACTAAGTAAATTGTCTTGTCTTTTTCTTTTAAGCGATAAGTAGCCTTACTTTTAGAAGCTAATTTGTTAATAATCGTTGTTTGTTCTGCTGTCGGGTTCTTAACAACCGAATCATAAACAGCAAAGGTTTCCGTGGTTTCCTTAATGTTATTATTAAAAACAAGCGCTACAGCAATCGAACCAACTGCTAATGAAATAAGCATTGTTACAAGTGCTAACACCTTCGTTAAATCACTCGCACGAAAGCGTAATTGCGCCAAGGTAAATCGATTGATTTGATGATCATTAAAACGTGGTGTTTTTTGCAACCCACGAATAAATAACGGTAATAACACACGAAAAAAGAAATACGTTCCAATTGAAATTGTAATCAAGGCACCGAACATGCCGATGAATTGAAATTTTCGGATATTAATCATGAAATAATAGCCCACACCAAGCAACAATACTGCGATAACAGCTTCAATCACTACTTTTGTTCGAGTGATAATAACCCGTTCAGATGACTCTGTGCCATTTAACAACTGTAGTACACTTAAACGTGTCAGTTTCAAACCATTTATTGCCCCGGCAATAATGAATAGAAGAGCAAAGAAAACCAACGTCATCATCAATGACTTGGGATAAACAGCCTCAAAACCACCTGCAGGTAAGGCTAATTTATGCAACAGCAAGGTTGCTACACCCTTTGCTAGTCCGATACCAACACTAATACCAAGTACTAACGTAATACAAGCAATCGCGACTGTTTCGATAAACATCAACTGCGAAATTTTATTCTTTTTTGCACCAAGCATCATATACATACCGTACTCTTTTTGACGTAAAGTCAAAAGAAAGGCATTCGCATACAGAATATAAACAATCGTAATGCCCGCTAATAAAAACGTCCCTGCGTGAAACACAATCCCCATAAAACTCAATGATGTATTACCAATGAGAAACGCTTTATTTAAGGCAATCGTTTCAAACATATAGAAAATCGCAATCGACATAATCAAGCCCATGAAGAGGACGATGTATTCTTTGCGTTTATTTTTCATTCCTGATAATGATAATTTAAGTAACATAAGGTCCTCCTCTTAAACTTCGCTATATTCTTCTAATACGGCTAAGATTTCTTTGTAAAAATCATGACGTGTACCTTGACGATGAATTTCTTTAAAGAGCATACCATCTTTAATAAATAAAATGCGTTTACAATAACTCGCACTGAAAGCATCATGTGTCACTAGTAAAATTGTCACTAACTGTTCCTCATTTAACGCCTTCATCGATTCCAATAAACTTTTAGCATTTTTCGAATCGAGGGCACCGGTCGGCTCATCACCTAACAAAAGTGAGGGTTGATGCACTAACGCTCGAGCTGCAGCCGCACGTTGTTGCTGGCCACCAGATACTTCGTTAGGGTAATTATTTAGAATCCGAGTAATATCTAAGGTTTCTGCAATCTTTTCAACCATGGTGCGAATATTAACTGACGATTCATTTTGTAAAGAAAGCGGTAATGCAATGTTTTCATAAATCGATAAATTATCTAGCAAGTTGAAATTTTGAAAGATAAACCCTAATTTCTTCGCTCTAAACTCGGCTAATTCATTGGTGTTTAGATGTGTTATGTCTTGCCCTGTAATACTAACTTCACCCTTTGTGGCTGTATCTAAGGTGGCCAAGATGTTAAGCAAGGTGGTTTTGCCTGATCCCGACGGTCCCATAATACCAACAAAGTCTCCTTTATCAACATTAAATGAGATATCCTTGAGCGCCATATGCTCATTTTCTTTTTTCTTACCATATATTTTTTGCAAATGATTAATTGTTACGATTTGATTTGTCATTAGTTGTCCTCCTCTTAATTAAGCTCTAGTCATACTATAACAAGTTCTATCGATAAATACGTGTGATTGTGATGACAAATGTCATTCAAAAGCTTACATTTATGTCACATTCCTCACTTCTGCCTATTGTATCGCTCTAACAAACTTGTTATACTAAATGACTAAACGAAAAGACTAATTGCAAGGAGGTCTAACACAATGCTTATCACCTTAGCGTCTGGTTTTGTTGCTTTTTTAATCGGTGCACTCTGGTATTCCGTATTTTTTAAAGAACAGTGGTTACGAGCTATGAAGGTCACTGCAACTGAGATTGAAAGTAATGGCTCCAGTTACCGGCCCTTTATTACCACGCTCATAATTGAATTACTTGTCGCTCTCATTGTGAGCACACTACTCCTACATAGCCAACTAACACTACCTTTAACTGGATTATTATTAGCCGCTCTGGTGGCGTTATCCGCCGTTAAAACGTATCTATTCGAACAAAAGTCACTAACCTTAATTGGGATAAATGAAGGTTATAAAATCAGCTGCATTTTAATCGTGACCATCAGCACTATTTTATTTAATTAGAAAAGGAGATGTTCGCCATCGAAAAATTTTGCCAAAGTTGCGGCCTACCGTTAACTGCTAATCATTTACGTGGAACAGAAGTCACAGGTGAACCCACAGTCAGTTATTGCCATTTATGCTATCAAAACGGTGCCTTTACCGAGCCTAATATCAGCTACACTGAAATGCTTACCCGTGGTCAACAAGGACTCACAGCAAGCTCTCATGGCGCTATCAAAAAATGGTTATTAATTAAACTTTATCCCTTACAATTAAAAGGGCTCAGTCGCTGGAAAAAACAATAACCGGACAAGACCTCCTTTTTTTCGCTATAATAAAGAGACACTACTTTTTTGGAGGATACAATGAAAAAAATAATTGCACCTACGCAAACCTATCACCACGTTATTGCTGACCAAATCATTGACTCAGATACGTTAACACCCTTTTCACATTATCTGAACTGTGAGATTGAGTGCTCGGCTGCTTTTGAAGGCTGTGAAGAAATCCGCTTTGAAAATTGTCGTTTTTTGACAACAACAATGACTAAATGCGAGTTTCTTGATGTTCATTTTTTAAATTGCAATTTGGCAAATACTGATTTTGAAGAAGCTGTCTTTTTTCGCGTCCTCTTTGAAGGCTGCAAACTACTTGGCACCAATTTCATCAATACGTATTTCAAAGATGTCCGTTGGCTCAACGCCAGTCTTTCGTATGCGAATTTTTCAGAAGCGAAATTCGTTAAATCCCAATTCGAAAGTTGTGATATGACTGAAAGTTTCTTTCAAGACACAACCTTTGAAACGGTTTTTTTCATGAATAATCGCTTAACAGGTGCTGATTTTTCTCAAACGGTAATGAAAGACATTGACCTATCAAACTGTGAATTTTATCATATCGTCGTTAGTCCTGAATTGATCCGTGGCTTAAAAATCGCTCCCGTACAAGCTTCAGCTATCGTGCATCATTTCGGTGTCATTTTAACAGAGTAATAACAAAAAAGACGGGTTCTATAATTTATGGTGTTGGTGAATTTTCACTGATGCCTATTTTTCCGCAAAAAAATAGCAACATTTTCAAAATCCCTATAATATTAAGTCACCACAACAAATTTATAAGGGGGATTCGACAATGTCAGCTATCACTTGTAATAATATCGCGAATTCCTCTGGAATTACAGATGAAACTATTTCTTTTCCAAAAACATGGTGTTTAACTCAGTTAATTAAAGGTGTTTTAAGCACTTGTTATTTTGGTACACGCTCTTACACACACTCACGGTGTGCGAATTGCGGCTTTAATAATAAAACAGTTAAACTCATTAAACACGGAACTAAACTATCACGTATCACACTCCCTAAAACAAATAACCTTCCAACCTTTATGTAAAGGATGTAAAACAACCTTTATCGCTTCAACTTCGATGGTAAAACGAAATTGTTTTATCTCCAGACGTGTCATTCAAACACTAGCTGCCGAAGGGCAGTTTATTACTTCTGAAAAAGATATCGCTTTTAGACAGAGTGTTTCAACAACTACTGTTAATCGTGCTTTACACCAATGGTCTCCTCAATTCAAACCGAACTTAT
>NZ_AODH01000013.1 GCF_000525915.1 Brochothrix campestris FSL F6-1037
TCTAGCGGGAAAAGTGGCAGCTGAATACCCCACAGCGGAGCGCGGAGGATGAAGCGTCACCCGCAGAAAGCGTCCTTCACATTAGGAATGACTACAAAAAAAAGCAGCTACCAAAAAAAGGTAGCTGCAAAAAATGACTTATTTTACTAAATTTTGAATAACAACACTATTTGACATAGAGCCATTAAAATTCAGAGACTTGAGGCTTTGATCAACACAATGCTCAGTCGTCAGCGTTCACTTGCGTGAACGTAACGTGTTTATTTCTTTTCTGGTTTATCTAACAACGCTTTAATTGATAAATTCACACGGCCTTTTTCGTCAACCGCGATGACTTTAACCATGATTTCTTGATCCATTTTCAAGACATCTTCGACGTTGGCAACACGTTCATGAGCAAGCTCAGAAATATGTGCTAAACCGTCAGTTCCTTTAAAGATTTCGATAAACGCACCGAATTTTTCAATTCGACGGACTTTACCTAAGTAAGAGGCGCCTACTTCAGCAACACGAACGATATCACCGATGATTTCTTTCGCTTTTGAAATCATGGCTTGATCAAGCGATGCGATGTAAACGGTACCGTCTTGCTCGATATCGATTTTAACGCCTGTTTCTTCGATGATTTTGTTGATTTGTTTTCCACCAGGTCCAATAACATCTTTAATTTTAGCTGGTTTAATTTGCATTGTCACAATTTTAGGTGCGTAAGCACTTAACTCAGGACGTGTTTCAGAAATCGTTGTAATTAAGTGATCTAAGATATGCTCGCGACCTGCTTTTGCTTGAGCAAGAGCTTCTTCTAAGATTTGACGGCTTAAGCCATCCACTTTAATATCCATTTGTAAGGCTGTGATCCCTTTATAAGTACCTGCTACTTTAAAGTCCATATCGCCAAAATGATCTTCCATGCCTTGGATATCAGATAAAATGGTATAATCATCGCCCACTTTAACTAAGCCCATTGCAATCCCAGCGACTGGTGCTTTAATCGGCACACCCGCATCCATTAAGGCAAGGGTTGAACCACAAATACTTGCTTGTGAACTCGAACCATTTGACTCTAATACTTCAGACACAACACGGATTGTGTAAGGGAATTCTTCTTCACTTGGTAAAACTTGGAACAAGGCACGTTCACCTAAAGCCCCGTGACCAATTTCACGACGACCTGGCGCACGTTTTGGACCCGTTTCACCAACAGAGAATTGTGGGAAGTTATAATGGTGCATGTAACGTTTTGTTTCTTCCTCACCTAATCCATCAATGATTTGGTGTTCACGTAAAGGTCCTAAGGTTGCAACTGATAATGCTTGTGTTTGTCCACGTGTAAAGAGACCTGAACCGTGTGTACGTGGTAAAATACCAACTTCTGATGCTAACGGACGAATTTCATCGACTTTACGGCCATCAGGACGGATTTTATCGATTGAGATTAAACGACGCATCTCATCTTTTTCAAGATTCCCTAAAATGCTCTTGAATTCGGCAATGATGTCAGCTAATTCAGTTTCAGCTGCATATTTTTCTTCATAGAAAGCAATCGCTTCAGCTTTCACGTCATCAATCGCAGCTTCACGCGCTTTTTTCTCTTCCGTTTTAATCGCAGCTTTCATTTTAGCTTCGTAGTCAGCCTTAACTTCAGCAACGTAGTCAGCGTTAGGAACGAAGAGCTCGATTTCACGTTTTTCTTTCCCTACTTTGGCAACAATTTCTTCTTGGAATGCAACTAAGCGAATGATTTCTTCGTGACCAAACATGATCGCGCCTAACATTGCTTCCTCATCCACTTCTTTAGCACCAGCTTCAACCATGTTAATAGCATCTTTTGTACCGGCAACCGTTAATTCAATGTCACTCAGTTGTTTCTGCTCAACAGAGGGGTTAATAATGTACTCACCGTTCACGCGGCCGACATGTACACCCGCAATTGGGCCATCGAATGGAATGTCAGAAATACATAATGAGATTGAAGAACCTATCATCGCAGCAATATCTGGTGCACAATCTTGTTCAACGCTCATTACAGTGTTTGTAATTTGAACATCGTTTCGGAATCCATCGGCAAATAATGGACGAATGGGACGGTCAATCAAACGCGCTGTTAAAGTAGCGTGCTCACTTGGACGACCTTCACGTTTGATGAAACCACCAGGAATTTTACCAACAGCATACATTTTTTCTTCGTAGTTAACTGTTAACGGGAAAAAATCATATGGTTTCGGATTTTTAGAACCAACTGATGCTGTTAAAACGACAGTGTCGCCATAACGAATAAACGCTGCACCGCTTGCTTGTTTAGCTAATTGGCCTGTTTCGATAATGAAGGGTTTACCACCCAGAGTTGTTTCAAATACTTGTTTTTCTGTCATTAAAATAGTCCCCTTCCAAAGTAAACAATAGACGTTAGAGCCTAGTGTTAGTGATGTCACAGTCCTGTACGGATTATAATAAAATGGTTATGCACCATCATCCAAAAAAGTAATTAAAAGCGAAAGCAACCGATAGAAACAAACAGCTTGGAAGAAAAATGTGAGCGATTATCTACCGTCGCAAGCCTTTTTCTGAAAGGTGTAAGTTTCTGGTTGATTGAACGAGATAATTAAAAGCGAAAGCAACTCGTTCAGAGCATTAAAAAACAGAGCTAACTGTCCCCTATTCATCTTACAGGTCAGTAGCACACACTTTTTTTATTATGCGATTCGTTCTTTTAAGCACTTTTTTGGATTCATAATCGACGTATCAGTCTGTTCTTAATCAAATAAAAATGCGGGAGGTTCGCTCCCGCATTAATACAGTCGTTAATATTAACGACGTAATCCTAAACGTTGGATTAATTCACGGTAGCGAGGAACATCATTGTTACGTAAGTAAGTCAATAAGTTACGACGGCGACCGATCATTTTCATTAAACCACGTTGAGAATGGTAATCTTTTTTGTGTTCTTTTAAGTGACCGTTTAAAGAGTTGATATCAGCAGTCAATACAGCGATTTGAACTTCTGGAGAACCAGTGTCACCTTCGTGTACTGCGTATGCTTTGATGATTTCAGCTTTTTCTTGTTTTGAGATAGCCATTTTCTTTTCACCTCCAAATTAATTAATAGCCCCAAATACTGAGCAAGCGCTGGTGAAAGTCGACAAGCCAAGTAAAGGTTAGTACGCAAGGTACAATAGTAACTATACACAATTTCGGCTGTTAAATCAACCATTTGCGTTAAATTAGTTGTTCTTTTTCGCAAAAAAAGCACGTGTATTGGTTTCGTCTTCTTTTAATTGCGCCACTAAGCCTTCAATTCCTGTGAACTTCAGTTCAGGACGGAAATAATGATGCCATTCTATCACGACTTCTTCTCCATAAATTTGATCGTTAAAATCAAGAATATACACTTCGGTCGACAAGATTTTTTCATCTTTAAAGGTAATGTTATAGCCGACGCTCGTCATACTATCATACGTTTGTCCGTTGACCGTAATCCGAGTCGCATAAATTCCAATCGGTGGCAACATCATATTGTGTTCGGTTAAAATATTAGCGGTCGGGAAACCGATGGTGCGCCCCCGTTTATCACCATGAATAATCGTACCTCGTGTTTCGTACGGCCGGCCTAATAATTGATTGACTGCAGCCATATCACCTTCGCCTAAATAGCGACGAATTACAGTTGAGCTAACCTTATCGTTTAAATCACTTAACTTACCAACCGTCGTCACCTCGAAACGACCTTTGGCGAAGTCTGGTAAAGTTTCCATTTTGCCAGCACCAAATTTACCATACGAGTAATCGAAGCCAGCCACAACATGAACAGCCCCTAAACCGACGATATAGTCTTCAACAAAGTCGGCCGGTGCTAAACTTGAAAAGTGAGATGTAAAACGCGTCACATATAAGGTATCAACGCCAAGTTTGGCAATTTCATCGCCTTTTTCAGCCAAGGGTGTTAAGTACTTCACTGTTTTTTTCACCTTGCTTAAAACCATTGATGGATGCGGATCGAAGGTCATCACCGCACATTTAACGCCGCGTTTCTTTGCTTCTACAACGGCCCTTTTAATAACGGCTTGATGCCCACGGTGAACACCGTCAAAAAAGCCTAAGGCTAATACGATTGGCTCTGTCGAACGTAACTCAGCAGCCAAGGGATGGTGCAAACGAATAATTTCCACTACTGTCATTCCTCTCATTTTACGTCAAAATAATTAAATTGAGCCGTTTGTTTTTAAAATCATCTTTTCAGGCTTCCACATGCCCTCTTTCGTTGGATGTGGTTTATAAACCGCCACAAGCACGTCATGATGAATCAACGCACGCAAGGTCGTTGTATCGCCCGGTTGTTCTTGCACCTGTTCAGCCGTTAATGAACCGCCGTGTTTAACAGTTAAATGTGCCTCGTCTGAAAGATGAATCTGTGTTAAATCTTTAACCGCTAACATCATATCATATAAAAAGTCTGCTGGCTCGCCAGTTGCTTTCCATTCATTTAATTCCTCTAACGTGATACAGTCTTTGCGTGTAAACGTCCCACTCATTGTGCGGACCAAGTCTTCCATATGGGCAGGATAACCAAGCAATTCGCCTAACATCACAGCCAACGTCCGTACGTATGTGCCTTTTGAACAGTCTATCCGAATTTTAAAGCTCGGATTGGCCGCATTAACGACACCTTCATCGAGTCGTTCCAACGCATGTATCGTTACCTGACGTTCTGGTCGTTCAACTTCAAGACCGAGTCGGGCATACTCATACAATTTACGTCCATTGACCTTAACCGCTGAATAAAGCGGTGGTATTTGCGTGATTTCGCCAGTTAATGCCGCCAACGCAGCTTCAATTTCGACTGGACTGATGTCACCAACGAGTGCTTTTGTTTCAACAACCTCGCCTGTGGCATCCTCTGTTGTTGTTGTTGAGCCAAGGCAAATAACAGCTTCGTACATTTTACCAGTTGCCGTCATATATTCTGACAGCTTGGTCGCCTTACCAATCATAATTGGCAACACACCTGTAACAGCTGGATCAAGCGTTCCCGTATGACCAACCTTTTTTGTGCCTAGAATTTTGCGGAGTTTATAGACACAATCATGCGATGTAATGCCAGCTGGTTTCCATAATGCTAATATACCGTTCATATTCTCCTCCTAAAAAAAAACGCTCGCATACGTCGATAAACCTACGTTTGACAAGCGTTTTCACTATTATTAGACACTGATGTCTAGTCTTTTTGATTTAAACTACGTAATAAATCATCAATATGGTTCCCATATTCAACCGAAGCATCAATTTCGAAAAAGAGTTCAGGCACAATCCGTAAACGAATACGTTTGGCGATTTCATTTCGAATAAAACCTTTTGATTTTTCTAAGGCAAGCATACTTTTTTCTTTTGTTTTGTCTGAGCCCATGATTGATACATAGACATTCGCTTGTGATAAATCACCTGTGACACGGACATCTGTCACCGTTACAAAGCCGAGGTTAGGATTTTTTAGCTTTTGGCTAATAATTTGACCTAACTCTTTTTGCATTTGATCACCTACGCGTTCAGCACGTAAATTACTCATATTAGTCACCTCATAATCATGCGAGGCCCCTCAACCAAGAGGGACTGCGCATCATTTACTTATTTTTTACCTTTTGATTTAGGTTTAATTTCTTCCATGATGTATGCTTCAAGAATATCTTCTTCTTGCATATCGTTGTAGTTTTCTAATGTAACACCACATTCAAAGCCCATTGTAACTTCTTTAGCATCATCTTTAAAGCGTTGTAATGAAGCAAGTAAGCCATCAAAGACAACAATACCGTTACGGATAACACGAATTTGGCTCTTACGTGTGATTTTACCTTCTGTCACATATGTTCCGGCAATTGTACCGATTTTAGAAACAGCATATGTTTGACGGATAATCGCTTTACCGATTACTTTTTCTTCAAAGACAGGGTCTAACATACCAGTCATCGCTGATTCAATTTCATCAATTGCGTTATAGATAATGTTGTGTAAACGGATATCTACTTTTTCAATTGTTGATGCTTCAAGCGCTTGTGGTGTCGGACGAACGTTGAATCCGATAACGATTGCGTTTGATGCAGCCGCAAGTGTTACATCTGACTCATTAATCGCACCTACAGCTGTATGGATAATGTCAACGCGAACGCCTTCGACATCAATCTTACGTAATGAGGCAGCTAATGCTTCAGCTGATCCTTGAACATCGGCTTTAATGATAACATTAACGTTTTTCATTTCGCCTTCTTTCATTTGTTCGAATAAGTTATCTAGACTTACACGGTTAATTGAACGACGGTGTTCAACAACAGCACGTGATTCACGCGCTTCACCTACAGCACGAGCTTGTTTCTCGTCAGCGAACACAACGAAGTGGTCACCTGCTTGTGGCACTGTGTTTAAACCAGTAATTTCAACTGGAGTTGATGGACCGGCTGTTTTAACACGACGACCTAAATCGTTAACCATTGTACGAACACGGCCGTAAGTATTACCAACAACGATTGAGTCAGTAACGTTTAACGTACCATCTTGTACTAATAAGGTTGCGATTGGACCACGGCTCTTATCAAGACGCGCTTCAATCACAGAACCGATTGCTGTACGTTGATCGTTTGCGCGTAATTCTTGTACTTCAGCAACTAATAAGATCATTTCAAGCAATTCGTCTAAGTTTTTACCGAATTTAGCTGAGATTGGTACGAAGATAGTATCGCCACCCCAAGCTTCAGGTACTAAACCATATTCAGTTAATGATTGCATAACGTTATCTGGGTTTGCATCTGGTTTATCGATTTTATTAACCGCTACAATAATTGGCACATCAGCCGCTTTTGCATGGTTAATTGCTTCGATTGTTTGTGGCATAACACCATCATCAGCAGCAACAACTAAGATTGTAATATCGGTAATCGAAGCCCCACGCGCACGCATTGTTGTAAACGCGGCATGTCCTGGTGTATCAAGGAAAGTGATTTTTTTACCTTCTAATTCAAGTTGGTAAGCACCGATATGCTGTGTAATTCCGCCGGCTTCACCGTCAGTTACTTTAGAGTTACGTAAGTTGTCAAGCAAGGTTGTTTTACCGTGATCGACGTGACCCATAATAGTAACAACAGCCGCACGTTCAGTTAAGTCTTCTGGTTTTGTATCATCTTCGAAGTATAAGTTTAAGTCAGCAGTATCCACTTTCACTTCATCTTCAACGGCAACGCCATATTCATTACAAATAAGTTCAACGGCATCTTTTTCTAATGATTGGTTGATTGTCGCAACGACACCAAGCATAAATAATTTTTTAAGAACTTCAGACGCTTCACGACCTAATGCTTTCGCTAATTCACTGACTGTCATTGTTTCGTCAATCATGATTTTTTTAGGAAGTGGTACTAACATCTTTTGTTTTTGCGCAGCAATTTGACTTGCTGATTGTTTTGGTTTACGACGACGACGGTTGTTGAAACGGTTCGCTGGTTGGTAACGGCTGTTACCTCCGCGGTTGTTTCCGCCCCCTGTTGGTTTAGAAGCTGCGGCTGCAACACTGGCAGCACTTGCTGCTGGTTTAGTAGCAGGTTTCGCCTCCACTTTTTTAGCTGCTGGCTTAGCAGCAGGTTTGTTCGTTTTAACATCAGCTTTTTTTTGGCGATGCAGCTTTAGTAGCTGGCTTAGACGTTGCTGGTTTCGTTTTTTTTAGTATCCGTTATAGTTTCCACCTTATCTAACTCTTTTGACTGAGCTTTATTTTGTTTTGTTGCGGCTGGTTTCGTTGTTTTAGCAACGGGTTTCGCCTTTTTTTCAGTTGGTTTAACGACCGCTTTTTTAGCCGGTGCTTTGACACCGCTGAATTTTTTTGTATCTAATTGTTTCACTACTTCTTCATCTAACAGCGACATGTTGTTTGTAACAGGAATTCCCATTGCATTCAATTCGTCGATTACTAACTTATTTGTAACTCGTCTTTTTTTCGCGTATTCATGAATTCTGATTTTCGCCATATCGAGCACCTCCGTTATTTGTCAGACAGTAATGAACGTATTTTCTTCGCAAATCCGCCACTGAGCACGCCAAGAACAACCCGATCAAATTTACCAATTGCCGCACCGAGATCTTCACGAGAGCCGTAAATCACATAGGGTGTTTCATAAAAAGTACATTTGTCGATCAATTTTTTTTTGTGTTCGTTCAGAAGCATCTGTTGCGATAATGACTAATTTTGCTTTTGATTTTCGCGCATCTGCAATTACAAATTCTTCACCTGCAGTAATCATTCCTGCACGCATTGCCATTCCAAGTGTAGATAATACGTTATCACTAGTTTGCATTGTTAACCTCATTTTCCAAATAAGCAATCACTTCATCGTAAAATGAATGAAAGTCATTTTTTGCATTAAATGCAGTGCCTAAGCTATTGCGTTTCTTCGCCTTTTTAGCGATGTCAACAGACTTAGTTATATAAGCGCCACGACCCGGCAGTTTACCTGCGGGATCAATCGCGATTTCACCTTCTTTAGAATAGGTCATTCTAAGCAATTCTGCTTTAGGCATCCGTTCATTGGTGACGATACACTTACGTAGCGGTATTTTTTTCACCATGATCTCACCTCCGTCTGAATTATTCTTCTGTGTTAGCAGCCGGTTCGATATCAACAACAAAAGTTGGAGCTGTAACTTCTTCAACAACTTCTTCTGTGACAACTGGTTCAGCCGTAACTTCAGCTGTCACTGTTTCGACCTCAACAGGTGCAGCTTCTGCTTCTTTGTCGGCTTGAGCGCCTTCAACGAATGGGAAGATACCTAATTCAGCAGCGTTTGTTTCGTTTTTAATGTCGATTTTCCAACCTGTTAATTTAGCAGCAAGACGGGCATTTTGACCACGTTTACCGATTGCTAATGATAGTTGGTAATCAGGCACAACAACAGTTGTTGATTGGTTTGTTGGATCGACAGTGACGTTTACAACTTGAGCTGGGCTCAATGCATTAGAAACAAATTCAACTGGGTTTTCAGACCATTCAACGATGTCGATTTTTTCGCCTTTTAATTCATCAACAATTGCTTGGACACGTTGCCCTTTTGTCCCAACACATGAACCAACTGCATCGATTTCAGGATCTGATGAAAAGACCGAGATTTTAGAACGGTCGCCAGCTTCACGTGAAACCGATTTAATTTCAACTAAGCCATCATAAATTTCAGGCACTTCAATTTCAAAGAGGCGTTTTAACAAACCGGGATGTGTACGTGACACATAGATTTGTGGGCCTTTTGATGTTTTTTCAACTTTCGTAATGTAAACTTTAATACGGTCATGTGCGTGGTAACGCTCATTCGGCATTTGCTCATTTTTCGAAAGAATCGCTTCTACTTTACCAAGGTTCACATAGATGAAACGAGAATCTTGACGTTCTACGATACCTGTCATAATGTCATCTTCACGATCGATGAATTCGTTGTAAATAATGCCACGTTCAGCTTCACGAACACGTTGTGTCACAACTTGTTTCGCAGTTTGTGCCGCTACACGACCAAAGTCACGTGGTGTCACTTCGATTTCAACTGTATCGCCAACTGCAAAAGCCGAGTTATATTCGTGTGCTTGTTCAAGCGTAATTTCAAGGCGTGAATCAAGAATTTCATCCACTACTTCTTTTTGCGCGTAAACATGCATTGAACCTGTTGTTTGGTTAATGTCCACACGAACGTTTTGCGCTTGATCAAAGTTACGTTTGTAAGCTGATTCAAGTGCTGCCTCTAATGCTTCAATAATAAAATCTTTTTCAATCCCTTTTTCGCTCTCTAAAACTGTTAGAGCATCTAATAATTCTGTACCCATTTCGTTCACTCCCTTATTTAATTAGCTGACTCGTTAAAATTGAATTGCTAAACGTACCATAGCAATTTTTTTAATGTCGAATGTCAAATCTTTATCGGCGATTGTGACTGTGATTGATTCGCCATCGTATGCTTTTAATGTACCTTCATGTTCCTTACTGTCTTCGAACGGTTCGTACAATTTTACGTTAATGAATTGACCGATGGCACGTTCAAAATCACGTTTTTTCTTCAATGGTCGTTCTGCTCCTGGAGATGACACTTCAAGGAAATAGTTTTGTTCAATCGGATCTAACTCATCCAATTTCGCGCTAATTTCGCGGCTGACTGCAGCACATTCTGAAATATCAATACCTGCTTCAGTATCCACATAAATACGGAGGAACCAGTTGGCACCTTCTTTTAAGAACTCAATATCGACTAATTCAACATTAAGGCCTTCCACAATTGGCTCTGCAATCGCTGTAATTTGCTCTGTAATTTTACTCATTTCGACCTCCTAACCTCTGTTTACAGCACAGTGACTGATTGCCACTTCATGCTGATGTCAAAACGAAAGAGTGGGCATATACCCACTCTCCGCTGACAACTATCTAAACTTTACATACTAAATATAGCATAAAAGCACCGTTCTTGCAACTATTAGCCGTTAATCAAGCACGTCTTCTGCGTTTTATCATCATTTCCAATCAATCGCTTTCAGTAGCTTCTTTATCTGTTTTGCTAATGGCTGTGTTTTTAGCGCCTAATTAATTAGGCCACGACCGCTTCTGCTTTCATCAAAAAAACACTCCCACATCAATTCGTTTGACTGAATTGACGTAGAAATGTCGTTTATGCTTGTTATCCCTTAAAATAATGACAACTGATTTTCATCTGGCAAGCCGTCTAAACAACCCATATCGCTCATGTAATCAATAATCGTTTGCGATACTTTTCCGCGTTGTTTCACATCTTCCTTCGATAAGAAGATGCCATTATCACGAGCCGCTTCAAGTTGTTTCGCCACGTTTGTTCCTAGCCCAGGAATCGAGTTGAACGGCGGAATCAGTGAATCGCCTTCGATGATAAACTCATCTGCGCTCGACTTGTATAAATCGACTTTTTGGAATTTAAGACCACGCGCGACCATTTCATTGGCTAACTCTAGCACGGTTAAGAGGTTCTTCTCTTTCGTTGATGCTTCCATGCCTTTATCGGTAATATTTTTCATGCTCGCCATGATGGCTTGCTTGCCGTTGACCATTGCAATTAAATCAAAGTCATCTGCGCGAACGGTAAAGTATGTCGCATAATAAAACAATGGATGATGGACTTTAAAGTAGGCAATGCGTACCGCGTTCAAGACATAGGCTGCGGCATGGGCTTTCGGGAACATGTACTTGATTTTTTTACACGAATCGATGTACCAATCCGGTACGTTTTCAGCGCGCATGGCCGCTTCCCATTCTTCAGGAACGCCTTTTCCTTTACGCACTGATTCCATGATTTTAAAGGCTAATGATTCTTCGACACCCATGTAGATTAAGCCGACCATAATATCATCACGACAACCGATTACTTCAGACAAGACAGATTGTCCTGACTTAATTAATTCCTCAGCATTGCCTAACCAAACGTCGGTTCCGTGTGATAGACCAGAGATTTGGAGCAATTCACTAAAGGTACTTGGATTCGTTTGTTCGAGCATTTGTCGAACGAATCGCGTGCCGAACTCGGGTACACCGAGCGTGCCTGTCTTGGAGTTGATGTCTTCTGGCGTAACGCCTAATGATGTCGTGCCTGAGAATAAGGCGAACACATCAGGATCATCCGTCGGAATATCGGCTGGTGAAATGCCGCTTAAATCTTGTAACATCCGAATCATTGTCGGATCATCGTGTCCTAAAATATCGAGTTTTAAGACGTTATCGTGAATCGAATGAAAATCAAAATGGGTGGTACGCCATTCTGAGTTAACGTCATCCGCCGGAAATTGTATCGGTGAAAAATCGTAAACGTCCATGTAATCAGGAATAACAATAATCCCCCCAGGATGTTGTCCGGTTGTCCGCTTCACGCCTGTACAGCCATTCACTAAGCGGTCGGTTTCTGCACCGCGAATATGGAGGTCGTTATCGCGCTCATACGCTTTTACGAAGCCATAGGCTGTTTTTTCGGCAACGGTACCGATTGTGCCTGCCCGAAAGACGTAATCTTCCCCAAATAATACTTTCGTATAGTTATGAGCTTGCGCTTGGTAATCACCCGAGAAGTTTAAATCGATATCGGGTACTTTATCCCCTTTAAAGCCTAAGAAGGTTTCGAACGGAATATCATGGCCGTCTTTATCATAGTTCGTGCCACATTTTGCACAGGCCTTATCGGGTAAGTCGAAACCAGAACCGACTGAACCATCATGGAAAAACTCAGAGTGTTGGCAGTTGGGGCAAACGTAATGTGGTGGCAAGGGGTTTACTTCGGTAATCCCTGTCATCGTCGCTACAAAAGACGAGCCGACCGAGCCACGCGACCCTACGATATAACCATCATCGTTTGATTTTTTTACGAGCTTTTGTGAAATCAAGTAAATAACGCCGAAACCGTGACCGATAATACTTTTTAATTCTTTTTCTAAACGGTCGATAATAATCTGGGGCAGTTCGTCGCCATATTTTGCACGAGCATTCGTGTAACTCATTTCAGTCACTTCTTCGTCTGCCCCTTCGATTTTAGGTGTATAGAGCTTATCTCGAACAGGGACAATTTCTTCACACCGATCGGCGATGGCGTTCGTGTTCGTTACGACGATTTCAAAGGCCTTGTCTTTGCCCATAAACGCGAATTCTTCGAGCATCTCATTCGTCGTGCGGAACTGGACGTCCGGCAATGGATTACGGTTAAGCGGGTTGGCGCCCCCTTGTGAGTTGATGAGAATTTTACGGTAGATTTTATCTTTTGGATCCAAGTAATGCACATTTCCGGTTGCTACAACGGTTTTTTCTAATTTCTCACCGAGTGCAACGATGTTTTTAATAATGTCTTGTAACTCCGTACGATCTTTCACCATCTCACCATCGATTAACGGTTGGTAAACAGTCGGTGGCATTACTTCAATAAAATCGTAATAATGCGCTGCGTTTTCCGCTTCAACCGCACCTTTTTGCATCATTGCCATGAACACTTCGCCACGGTCACAACCTGAACCGACAATGATTCCTTCACGATGTTTATCAAGTAGTGTTCGTGGTACGCGAGGCACACGGTGCAAGTAATTTAGATTCGACGCTGAAATAATTTTGAAGAGGTTTTTTAACCCGACATCGTTTGTCGCTAACAAGGTCGCATGCGAGGGGCGCGCTCGTTTATAAGCATCGCCTTCACCAACATATTGATTCAACTGGTCGTGCATCGTAATCTGGCGGTTTTCTTCGGCGTCTTTAATAAGCTTCCATGCCAGGTAGGCAGTTGCTTCAGAGTCAAAGATGGCGCGGTGATGTTGTTCTAAAATAATGTTAAACCGTTTCGTTAACGTGTTTAAACGATGGTTTTTAAATTGCGGGTATAAGAAACGCGCTAACTCTAACGTATCGAGCACTGGATTAGTCGCTTCGCCAAAGCCATGACGTTTGTAGGCAGCGTTTAAGAAGCCCATATCAAAGCTGGCATTATGTGCCACTAAAATATCGTCACCGGCCCATGCTTTGAAACGGGTAAACACTTCAAGCTCCGTTGGTGTATCAGCAACCATCTCATCGGTAATCCCGGTTAAGTTAATGGTGGTCGCACTTAACGGATGCCCCGGATTAATGAAGGCCTCGAATTCGTCGATTTTTTCACCATTGACCATGCGGACGGCCCCGACTTCAATTACCTTATCGTAAACGGCTGATAAACCCGTCGTTTCAAAGTCAAATACGACATATGAAGCGGTCTGTAATGCGAGCGGTGCTTCATTATAGGCAATCGGAACACCTTCATCGATTAAGTTGATTTCGGTGCCGTATAAAATTTTAACGCCGTGTTTCTTGCCAGCACTATGCGCATCAGGGAAAGATTGTGCCCCTGAATGGTCGGTAATCGCGATTGCCTTATGCCCCCACTTGGCTGCCTGGGCAACAAGATCTGCGGTTGGTGTCACAGCATCCATCGTACTCATTGGTGTGTGTAAATGTAATTCCACCCGTTTTTCGCTAGCGGTATCTTCACGACCCTTCACTTTAATCTCGTTAATATCTTGTGCCATTAAAATTAATTCTCGTGAGAAGTTATCGTTTTGCACTGAGCCACGTACTTTAACCCAGATGCCTTTTTTGATGCCGCCAAAAATAGAGCTGTCATCTTTATCTCGTGAGAACATCTTCACGATGATTGAGCTGCGGTAATCGGTAATCTTAAACTGAACGAGTGAACGGCCACTGCGTAATTCACGCACTTCTGAGGCAAATATGTAACCTTGGACAGTTACCTTTCGTTCTTCATCAACGATTTGATCCAAGGTCATCATTTCTTCATTCGCCTTAATTGGCAATCCTAAAACTAATGGGCCACTCGGAACAGGATTGTCTTTCGCTTGATTCTCGACACGTTTTTGCATCTCGTTTAAGGTCGCTAACGCTTTTGCCTTATCTTCTTTCTCTTTGTTTGCTGTGAACTGTTTAAAGGCTTCTGACTCACGGTCAACCGCTTTAACTTCAATCGTAAAGCTATAGCCTGTCATCCCCGCCTGTTCCATTAAGGGCAGCAGCGCGTTGCCACAATTTTTTAGTCATCACTAATTTTTCTGTCTCATTATCAGCCGCCAATTGAATTTTATTGTTGGCAATGAGCGGCACTTGATCAGCGAAACGTTGCCCAATCATCGGTGACGACTCACGAATTTTATTGGCAAAGAACGGCCAGTAATCAGCTAAAATCGCATTGGTGAGTTCGCCTGCCTTTGAAACAAACTTAAACTCCGCCGAATGGATATGCTCAAAGCTATTTGTTAAGGCTTCTGTTAATACGCGATACGTTGTACCAGTTAAATATGTTTCTATATCAATGACAAACTGCCACCGTTGACTTTGTTCATGCACAACGACCTTTGCTAACGAAGCGTGTGTCAGTTCTGCACGGATGAGGTCATTATCCATCAAGCCGATTTGTTCAAGCAAGATGTGTAATTTGTTGGATTGACTGTTATTTTCCATGTGTTCATCTCCAATTGGGATATTTCTTCTACAAAGATTAATTATAGCAAACTTCAAGCTATTCTCAAACAGACGACCTGAAGAATCAGCTGAAAAACATGAGTAGATTGCTCGTTTTGCCCTCTCTCTTTATTTTTAGTAACTTTATGTGGTCATTTTCTTATTTTAAAAGGGTCGTCTCGAAAATCACCGGGCAAACAATTAACCAAACTTACGATTCGAAAGGTGCGCTCCTTTTCATCACATTGGTTTCTTTGCCATCAAAAAAACCACCATGTCCGATGGCGGTTACATTTGAAAGTGAAATTTGCTCGTTCAACAGCGTATAAATTGGAAAGGTCGTGCTAGCGACTATTTGTTTGAAAGTTGAAATGAGTAGTTAGACAGTAGCATCGCCTAGTATGACGTACAGTAATAAATAGAGCGTGCTGATGGCCAAGCTAAGCCCAATTAAAAAGAGCAACATCGCCACTATTCGCGGTACGCTAAAACGCATACGCCATCCACCCCATAAAATAACGGCACTGACTGCGAAGGCAGCCACGAAAAGTAAGATATATAAGTATCGTTCCTTCATTATTTCAATAATAGCCATCAAATCGCCTCCTTATGTCTCTCATTGTTGCTTCTTACTGCTATCCCCTTATAAGCAAAAAAAACAAACCCTTATGTATTAACACCGAAAAAGAAAACGATGATTAGGAATAGCAACGCACAGAGTGTGAACAAAAAGCCTGTTCCAATGATAGTCACTGCTAAAACAGGTGCTATTTTGCGTCGTAACTGCCAACCACTATAACAAAACGCCATACTAACAAGGCAGCCGATAATACCACTCAGCAGCATAAGCCAACGTTCCTGGATAAGATACCCTAGCATTTAACCACTCCTTATCTTTTAGTTCATTACAAACGAAACACCAGCGATAAAAAGAAAGATGGCTGGGATAAAGAGGATAAATCCTACCACCATCACTGGTATCATCACAACATCCGTTAACTTCACTCGATAAAAAAGTGGCAGTAACATCATTGCCAACGACAGTAACACGACACTTGCAAGCACCGGAAAAATAATCGTTGCAAAAAACAATTGAAAAAGACCTAATCCGAGCAATAGCGCAGCGATGATTCGCAAATGACGCTGTTGTTTCTTTGTGATTGTTAAATAAAGCAATACCGCAGTACTTACAATGAGCAGAATCATGAGGCAAGTCAACGGAATTAATACTAAACTCTGATCGAAATACAACGCTCTCCCCCTTTCTACTTACCGCTAGTATAACGGAGTTAATTTGCTTTAGCTAGTCATAAAAGACTAACCATTCAACACCGTTTTAATGACGACAATCGATGGGTGCAACTGCCTTCTTTGAGAACGAACCGCTTCAACGCTCGCAAACTGTAGTGGCTGCACCGCCACATCGACTTCCTTCATTTAAAAATAAATTAATTGCGTTATATTGGGATATACAACTATTAATTCATCCACTAAAAAAATTCATTTAATTGTCTCCCTTTGCTTTCGCTAATTACTCGATTAAATTAAAAAGCCGTGCTATGCTCAGTTCATATGACAAGGAGTGATAACATGCGTAAAGCAGCCTTAACAGATTCCGTTAAAAACTACATTGAGAACGGTATTCTAACAGAAAAGTTTCCGCTTGGTTCATTACTACCTGCGGAACTGTTATTTGCTCAAACGCTTGGAGTAAGCGCACATCCTGTAAGAAAAGCAATCGAGCACCTCATCAAAAACGGTGTTCTCCAAAAACAGACAAATGGCCGTAAAATGATTGTCGGCTTTAAAGTAATACCACTGCGAGGCGATAATGACATAACAGAGTGTTTCAGTTCTAACAGCCTCTTGATGCACTCTTTTCTCGTTAGACGTACGCTTGAAACTGAGACTGCTCGTATTGCTGCACTCAAAGCAACCGCTGCTGACATCCAACAACTGCGGCTCTATTTAAATAATTTGTTGGTTGAACTCAACAGCCCCACTCGTTTAAACGATGATTATTATTTAGAAGCGGCCTTTTATTTCCACCGGTCACTTGCTCAAGCAACCCATTATACGCCATTAATAGAAGCAATCGAGCAGTTGCGCGCGACTATCGAACTGCAACAATTCTTAATGTTAAAATACCGCACGATTGTTGCCGATGATGGCTCCGCACAAACAGCTCTGTTCGACGCAATTACTGCAGGGGACAGTGCTCTAGCTTCACAATTGATGTGATTGACTAAAAAAAGAGACCAATAGTGGCCTCTCTCGTGAAGTTAGTCATTGTTTTAAACCATTTCATCATGCTTGAAAAACTGAGATACTTCAAACATTGTTAAATCAGGTAACACTGTCACGGCTCCTTGTAATTGATCCGTTTGACCAATGCAAACGGCTACCATTTTCGCCTTATTTGCTGCTTCTATCCCCGCCTGTGAATCCTCAAACACTAAACAACATTCAGGCTCAACTCCTAACAACTGCGCCCCTTTAAGAAACACTTCCGGATCCGGTTTTGCCTCAGAAACCATATTGCCATCGACAATAGAATTGAAGTAAGGCAGTAGTGCTGTTTTCGTCAAAATAGCACTAGCATTTTTACTCGCCGAACCTAGAGCAATTGGTATTTGTCGTTCATTTAACGTTTCTAAGATACGGCGTACCCCTGGCAAAACCGCTGTTTCATCTAAGTTATTAATATAACATTGATACAAAAAATGGCTGAAGGGAACGATAATTTACCTAGTTCACGATACGATTTACTTTTTGCAAATACCATCGCCAATACCAGACCAATCGTAGCTCCCGATCCCCCTACATTCATAAATAAGGTCCACAAACCATCAGCAACTTCGTTTGGAATCGGCTGACCACTGCGAAATGCCTCCATATTCATTGCAATATTATTTAGAAAAATTGGTGTTGTTATTCCTGCCAATAGATTTGGACCATGGATACCTAACGTCCACAAACCAAGGGCTAACAACGTAAATACCAGTAAACCAGGAATCGTATTTAAACCGAACACGAACACCAGCGGTTTGAAAGTTGTGTTTTAATACCATTCAATTTAACACAGCTCTAAAACTTCAACTTGATATTGAGTTTACTAACTAACGTTTTAATACCATTCAATTTAACACAGCTCTAAAACTCCATTACTGTTCCAGCGCCTAAACCACCAGTTTTAATACCATTCAATTTAACACAGCTCTAAAACCATATTCATTATCATTAATCAAATCAGATTGTTTTAATACCATTCAATTTAACACAGCTCTAAAACGCGTTCCCCTTCGCTGGCGCGTCCTCTGAAGTTTTAATACCATTCAATTTAACACAGCTCTAAAACGCGTTATAAGGGTCATAACAGATAGCCTTAGTTTTAATACCATTCAATTTAACACAGCTCTAAAACAAAAGAAATATCTAGAAATAATAAAAGAAGGTTTTAATACCATTCAATTTAACACAGCTCTAAAACTGCTGCTCTATCTCTCTATCTAGTAAGCTAGTTTTAATACCATTCAATTTAACACAGCTCTAAAACCCGCCAGCGTTGAAATGAATAGAAATGAACGTTTTAATACCATTCAATTTAACACAGCTCTAAAACTTCTCGATGTAATCTGCTATCTCGTTAGTCGTTTTAATACCATTCAATTTAACACAGCTCTAAAACCCGTTTGCATAACCATGACCTTTTCCGATTGTTTTAATACCATTCAATTTAACACAGCTCTAAAACTATATATTAATTATACACCATAACATAGCAGTTTTAATACCATTCAATTTAACACAGCTCTAAAACTAGTGAACCACATAGTGCAATAGAAAAGTAGTTTTAATACCATTCAATTTAACACAGCTCTAAAACAAGTCGGTTATATGTTCGGTAAAGAGATAGGTTTTAATACCATTCAATTTAACACAGCTCTAAAACTTGTTTTTTGCGCTTCTTTGGTAGGCGCTGGTTTTAATACCATTCAATTTAACACAGCTCTAAAACCTAGTACCATTTGAAAAGGTTACACTGTCTGTTTTAATACCATTCAATTTAACACAGCTCTAAAACGCCCGATTATTAGAACAACACAAAAAAGATGTTTTAATACCATTCAATTTAACACAGCTCTAAAACCACGAAAGCGGAGGTGACGCGTTTGAACAAGTTTTAATACCATTCAATTTAACACAGCTCTAAAACACGATACCGCCTTTTGCGTAACCGTCCATTGTTTTAATACCATTCAATTTAACACAGCTCTAAAACAAAACAAATGGCCTGCGCGTTTTATTCCAAGTTTTAATACCATTCAATTTAACACAGCTCTAAAACCTTCAATGATATAGAAAAGATTAGACAACGGGTTTTAATACCATTCAATTTAACACAGCTCTAAAACCCCAGTCTTCTACTTTGTCAAAAAGACTGTGTTTTAATACCATTCAATTTAACACAGCTCTAAAACTTTCACTGTTTTAATCATCTTAGAAACTTTAGTTTTAATACCATTCAATTTAACACAGCTCTAAAACACGAACAAGCAAATGATTACACAGAGGGTGGTTTTAATACCATTCAATTTAACACAGCTCTAAAACCTCAAATGCGTCGATTTTGTCATTGCTGTTCTCGTTGCGCGATTCAAAATTGAATGGTATTACCGCCAAAATTCGACGTAATCCTCATCGATATGTAACGTTTTTTTCGTACATTAGTGCTTTTTGGTGGTACTGTGGCTCGATTACCAACAATTTCACTTGGTGATACAATGCATATTTATAAATTTCAACTAGTTCGTTCGCGTTAAAATAACAGCGAATGTTATTTAGCACTAGTACCCGCACCAATACTAATTCGGCAATTACATCAATAATCGCTAACAGACGTTGGAACATCGTCGTTTCTTCGATATCAATGCGCAAATTAAACATTTTAAAAATGGTTGCCAGACTCGTCGCATCATCCACTGTTAATTCAATTGCACACTCGGTTAGTTGGTCAGTAATCAAACTTCTTAGTTCAACTATTTTTTGATCGATAACATCAGTTTCCTTACTTATATGATACCGCTTTTCAAGCTGTTTGTAAATTTTAGTAACCAAGGTGCGCTGCTTAAAGTCAAACCCAAACACATCGGTAATGAGTAGCAGTTCTTTGGCTAAGACTAGCCGTTCGCCCGCTTCATACAATTGAATTTCAATCGGAGCTGGTTCGTCGTTAAGTGTTTGGACGAAACTCTCAATTATTTCACGATAAAAACGCTGATTCTCAATTGCCAGAATAACGACACTTTCGTCATCAAACGCAAGCGAATGTTCCAATTGGAAGATTTCAAGGTTCAAAAAATCACCAACCGTTTCTCATTAGCTACGACGTGGTCTTGCTCTTTTCCAACCATTAAGTCGATAGCAGCATATTGTTTTTCAGTGACTGTCAGCACTTGCACTAACCCTTTCGTCGGACAAGCTTTCTTGATGCGCTTGCGCAATAAATTGGCCGCTGTGCCATTTAGTACGAGCTTAGCATAAACAGATTGTTGCACCATGATAAAGCCTTCTTGGATTAAAAATTTTCGAAAATGACGATAGGCTCTTTTTTCTTCGGTTGTTTCAATCGGTAGGTCAAAAAAGACAATCAGTCGCATAAAGCGATAACTACTCATGTTGGAAAACAAGCTGTTTTATTTGATTCGCATCCGCTGTCTCAATCGCTTTAAAGACGCTTTTTAAGTAGATTTGAATCGCTAAACTAACAAAATGGCTTTGCTGTTGAATGATGACCTTGTCATTCAGCAGGTTCACAAGACCCATTTTATATGATTGATCGAACACTTGCGCTTGATTGTGATAAACAAAGGCATCGACCAACGGCCGAAACGGCTCCATCAAATCCGATGACAAATTGAAGAAATTAAATTGATTCGTATGCTTTAAACCTATTTGTGTTAAGTACCCTTGACTCACAATTTCTTTATTAAAACTTGATAATAATATCGTATAGCCGTAATTTAACGCTGCATTGATTGAACCAGGCTCATCACGCGTAAATTTTTTACCGAATAACGCATTGAAATATACTTTAGCCGCATGACCCTCACGATTTGTTTCATCATAGAGTTGTAAATCTTGCACGTATTGCTGCAACTTATCTGCTTCTGGTAATGCTAGTTGTGCTAATAATAGTTGTTGCTGCTCAATTTTAGCTTTAATAACAGCTGTCCAGATTACTCGTTGCACCGCTTGCGGCCACGCAACTTGTTCTTTAATTTTCTTACTCGTGTTATGGGCACCATAATAGGGAACCAACTCACTTTCAGGCTGTCGTTTTTCATCGCAAAAGATGACCTTCACCTTTTTCTTCATCAGCTCCGAAATTAAATATGCTGTTATGACTGTTCGTGTAGAATCGATTAGCAATGTATGTATTTCAGACAAATGAATCATTTGCTGTTGCTCACCTCGGATAACTAAATACCCGTTTTTATAGGATAACTTCACATGCTTGGTAATGACTACCGTACGCCAACTCATAACATCCCTTCTTTCGATTAACTAAAATCCTCAATTGATTGATATAAGCCTGTAATGGACTGGTTGATTATTTTCAGGTTATTCGAGATTGGTACATTGCCTAACCGTCCTTCTCGCTCTGTCAGACCAAGCAGTTTTAAATTACCATTTGTGGCATTCGCACGCATTACTTTGATGATTTCTTCGATGATGATGACTTTTTCATTGAAGGTACACACGTTAAATCGCTCCGCGGCCGCTGTCAGTTTAACTGCGACATTTTTGAATATCTTGAAATCAGAGGTTATTTTTAACAGCAGTTCGTCAAAAACGACGGTTAAATCACTGCTGCGGTACTGCTCCAAAAAGCTTGCTTCGGCTGCTTGTTTTGCACTTATTAGATAGATGATTTGTGCCGCTGCTTCGCTAACAACTAATTGACGCGCATTATGACGTTCCGTCGGTCCTGCCACATAAAGGGCACAGTTGTCATTTTGAATTAATTGATATTTTAAAACCCGCTCTTTTAGTATTTGACATGGCCCACCGATACAATCTGTCACATAGGCTTGTAAAGTCGTTTGACCCGTATCAATCAATACTTTCGTAGCCATCGGAATCCCTAACAAACGACGCTTTTGTTTATTTTTCACAGGATATTCAATCAAACTATAAAAGGCATAATTAACATTTGTGTAACCACCATAGAGTGATACCCCTAAATTTTTCTTTAATGGAATCGTTTTATCCGCTGCTTTTAACGCCGGATAAATCGTCTCTTTAAATAACATCCCCGACTGTTCTTCCACTTTTCGAACAATATTACATTGTTTAAAATTGAGGGTTCGTCTCACTTTGGCAATGTCGGTTTCAGGGTTCCAAAACAATTCACCTGTTTCATGATTGAATGTCGGTTTCGCCAAACTTTCAACAATGAAAGAAAATTTCGGCTTCGTCGTTGTTTTACGCAAATCGGCCAAGTACTTATTATAGCCTTCGTAAACAAATTCCATTTCTAATTTAGGGTATTTCGACATGATATACGTACCGATAAAGCTTACTAAATAAGCATCTTGCGCATGGTGATAATCATTCACATTACGATTTTTGATAAAGTTAAATTTATGTCGTAAATCGCTCACTAGCCCTGCCTTAATTGCCACAACCTTCGTATCTGTTTGGTACTCTTTTTGCAACAACTGAGTCACATGCTTCGTGATTTGTCGTGTTTCGACCAATTGCCGTGCCACAAAACCTTCTTTATCTCGATCAGTGATTTTAGTGCGTGTTAAATTACGGAATTTCTTTTCACCAATTAAGCCAGCGCGTTTCAGTTGTTCCCAACGGGTGCGATTTTTAGTAATCACAGTGGAATCTAATAATAAGTCGGCACCCTTTCGTTGGTTTTCACTCCGTTTGACCAACGCTAAATTTTCGATACTGTTATCTTTTATATAACTTTGCGGTAATATATGGTCAACTTCATACGAAGATAGGTCGTTAATCTGTAATGTCTCACCCGTATACATACATTTACCATTTTGAATGAAATAAAGAAATAACCGTTGTTGACTGATGTTTTTGCGATGCTCTCTCAATTCGGCTAACAGCTCTTTATTAAACGCATCTGTTTCAATTTTTAGTTTAGCAAAGGCTTTTTCGATGAATTTATCACGTGTGTTTGTCCGTTTTGATTGTTCATCCGAACGAGCAAATTCAATAAAGATGTTTTTAGCTGGTCGTTTTTTTTACTTTCTCAAGTTCCTTAACGATTTTAATGGCTTGCCAAATTGCCTTCTTATTTGCAGGTGATGTTGCCAATTCATCAATGACTTCTTTCGAAAGGCCACGTGTTTCTCCCTCAAATTGCTCATCAATAATCGTTTGGAAACCGTAGTCTTTCTGACGTAGCACCTGCATTAAATTGTCATTCGTTTGCCATAATAAAGCGAGCAATGACTGTGGTTCATTATCGACTAATGGTGCCGCAACTTTAATCTCTGTCAATAATTTTCGTGACAATCGTCCCCAACCTCTTAAACGTAAATTGGCCAGCTCCGTCACTTGTTTTGCTGTCAGTTGCGGATAAGCTTCCAACTTACGGCGCATTATCTTTTTATCTTCAAAAACGGTTGACCAGTAGATGATTTGTTCCACCATTGCTTGATTCTCTGGCTGATTCACAAATTCAGCACCTAAAATAGACTGTAAACGGTGGTAAGCCGTTAATGATGTCGCAAATTCAGTTTCTTTTTGCGTGCCTTGAATTGTTGCTACCGTAAGATGCTCATGCTCCGCCAACCATTTTTTTAATTGTTTATGGGTCACTTTTTGCTTATGCATAAAGAGGCATTCATAAATGCGCTGTTTTAAAGCAACATCAAGTGGTCGATTATCTAAGCGGATTTTATTCAACTCATTTAAAACTTCAAATTTGGCGTAAACCAAGGAGTTCTTTGGCAAGACGTCTTCGTGTAATAAATAGGTGCATTTATTTGTCATGCGTTTAATGAAAGCTTCCGATGACGCATCAATATCAACCATTTCTTCAAAGTTAAACGGTGTGATTTTACCGACTTGTTTACGAATCATCCATGCAAATTGACTATCTTTTTCATCCGCTAGTGGACCGACATAATAAGGAATTCTAAAAGTCAGTAACTTTTGAATGTTAGCTGCTTGCTCTCGTAAAAACGGATAAAATTGGCCTTGATTTTCTAGTATGGCTAACAATTCTTGCTGATGGACTTGAAAAGGAATCGCACCATTGCCGCGATGACGTTGAACTTCCATAAAGTCATCTACATCGATATCAGCGAGGAGTTGTTGAGCAACATCATTTCCCGCGAAGCGATTGTGTTCGAGTAAACCTTTGGCTCTTTTTAAGAAATCTTCTTTTAAATTCGTATTTTTGATATAATTCGCATAGCTCGTTTCAAATAGTTGACGCTCTTTCATGGTGACATCGTCTTGGCGTAGAAGCGTTTTAACTGCTGCCAAATCGGCAGCATGTTTATGATAGGTAGCGACTTTAGCTGCACTCACATTGTTTTTGCCTTTCATAATCTCATGTAAAACAATACTACTATAAATGTATTGCGCCTTCTCAACGATACTAAACTGTTCTTCATCCAATACATCATTAAGCTCTGCTAATTTAACATCAATGTCCTCAGCAGCCATGGTAACATCTTTGCCTACTTCAAGAAAACTGTCGTTATCAAATAAGATAGCGATATTAGCTTTTAATCCAACAATGAGATTAAACAGCTGTGTGAGACGTTTCTTGGATTCTTTAATGGCTCCAGTTAACGACACGCAGTCTCTCACCTTAGTACTTTTATTTCGCTGATTATCTGTTAAAATTGCTGAAAGACTCGCAATATTGACGTCATCGAGCAAATAATTATCAATCAAGCGGAATTTCGCTTGTAGGTCTCGCAAATCATCACCCACTTGACTACCCTTCATTGTAAATGTTTGTTGTTCATAAACAAAATGACCTCGGTATTTGATAATATGATGTAATGCAAGGTAAATCTCACGGATATCTGCCGCTTCAGTAGTAGTCATTAAATGTTGGCGCAAATGATAAATAGTCGGGAATTTTTGATAATAATCGACATCACTATAAGATTCATCTTGAAAAAGGAGCGATCCCTTATATGTTTTTTGATTGTCTTTAGGTGATAAAAAGGCTTCTTTTAGACGAATAAAGAAAGATGGATCTGTTTGTAAAATGTCTGCTTCGAATAAATCTTCTAATAATTGCAAACGGAATTTACGATGACGTAAACGGCGACGTGTACTTCTATAGCCACGTCGTTCGGCAGCGGCTTGCCCTTCTTCGAACAATGACACACCCCATAAATTCTTTTTCTTAGCCTGTAGTAACTCGTTATCGTTACTAGCCGTTACTGCCCACCCAACACTGGCAACGCCAATATCCAATCCGATATTATAGTCTGTATTTTTGTTTTCATTCGTCATTTTCATCCCTCTTTCAGTTAGTATGTTGACATTTTGTCAGCCTCGTTATACAATTAACTTGTATCATTCATTCAATTGATACCATTCAATTTAACACAGCGAGTTAAAATAAACATTTTTGTTTAGCGTCTTTCATTAGATGACCTGCCATCAGGTCTTTTTTTTTTGCGTTTTTTTTAGTAAGCCCTTACATTTTTATCATACCGCGACTTTCGCTTACTGTCACCATTTTTTCATGTAATATATTGTTGATTAAATAAAAAAGAGACTTCATCTCTAAAATTGCAGACAAAGTCCATCAATTTGTATTTTCTTTGTTTTTCACCGATTCAATCAATTAATGCTGTTTTCATCAAACGTTTTATTTCCGAAGACTCTATTCCGGTTAACACACTTATCTCTTCATTTGACATTCCCTTCGTGCGCATTCGGTGGATTATTTTCATTTGATTCTGTCTTTCTCCTCTTTCAATTCCTCTTTCAATTCCTCTTTCTTCTGCATCTGCCATAAAGGCCTCTTGAATATCTCGTGCTTTTTGTGTTGCATCTACCATCGTTCGCTCCTCCTTCGATAGGTTTTGATACTGTGCTAAATGACAAGCCTGCTGTAAATAAGGCGGTGCCTGCTTAGAAACAACGCCCGTTTTAAAATAGCGTCTCCACTCATTAATGACCGAACGCTGATGTGGTTGTCGCTTTGCTAATTCAAAAAAAGTTAGCGCTATTGGCGGCTGCGCCCCGGACCTTTGGTATGGCAAATTAGCCGCTTTATTATATAACTCAAAGTGCTGGAGTACGCCTTCACTTTGAGGAAACAAAATAAAATCAATGATGTTGATGCCAAAAACAGGTGTTAAGCTACGGTATTTATTACCCACTGTTTGTTTACTGTAATTGGCAATGTAGGTTTCGAGCGCATAATAAAGCACTCTTTCTTTGAAAAACTGATGTTGCTGTAACTGCACTTCAATCGTGACCACACTGCCATCACTTAGTTCCGCTTTAAGATCAACCTCGGTGTCTTGAAGCTTATGTGTGGCGTGATCCTTATAAAAAGTATCAATGGCATACGGTGTCGTAATCGTTACGGTCTCAATCGGCAGACCAAGGACATCAGTTATCAAGCCTTTTAAAACGTTTTCATTTCCTGACGATGCAAACACCTTCTTGAATAATAAGTCGTTCGTCGGTAAGTATTGCTTGGGTATCAAGCCCTCACTCCCTTCCTCAAACGGTTATTGCCCTTCTTATTTCACCGTAACATTTTTTGAATCAAGGCTCAACTGATTTGATGCTCCACAAAAAAGCATCGCCCAAACTGCGGGCGATGCTTGCTTCACTTGACTATTAACTCGTTATCTTTTCGCTAACCGCGCTCGCAAGGCTGGATCACTAGCATAAATATATAAGCCATGAATCCCCCGCTTCATTAAAACGTTAATTGAATTAAGGATGATTTGTTCTTTAATCGCTTCGACATCGGCAAATCCTTCTTTACCACTAAAGGCACCTGTATCAGCATAATGAGCCGTGATGATTTTTAGAGCGCCTGTTTCTTCATCATATGAAACAGACGGACCTAAAATAACGCCGACATAGTTCAAATCAAAGCCTTGAACTGTATAAATAGAGCCCACTTCATTAATCGATGTGTTTCTTTCGGCCCAGGTTTCTTTATCGACGATGTTCCATGGTAATTTAAAGGCACCTTCTTCAACGTAATAGGTTGCACCATCTTTTTTATGTTGATAATCAAACGTAGAAACCATTCGAGCTAAACCACCGGCTCCATTTTTTTCTTTGATTCGTTCAAACAGCTGCTGTGCATCATTAAATACTTTGAAGTCAAAATTTTCATCAGTTGGTAATGGCAATATTTCACGCTTAACAAAGGCATCAATCCAATTTATAACAGTATCATTTGCCTTCATCCGAAATTGATTTTTCAAGACATACGGGGCTTCAGTCGTATAATCAACGTTCAACTGAGCTAACTTTGTATCATCCCAATAGCTTTTTAATTTAAGTACTTGTTTATCGTCATAGACAACGATGGTAATTTTACTATGTTTGATTATTTCTTCTAATTGATTTTGTTCTTGAAAGCCATTAAAACGGTCCGGCCGCGATAACAGTAAATGGGCTTCATCAACTAGGACAATATCAGCCTTAGTTTGATGCTGTTTCATTTCATTAATAAAGGTCGTTGGTTTTTTGAAATTGTTTTTCTTTAAACTCTTTACTTGGGAGGCGATTTTCAAGTAGGTCTTTAACATCTCCCCATGATTAACGAGTAACCGGTTAGTCGTCTGATAAAGGGGTGAATTTTTTGTTTGTGACAACTCTTGCAATTGGTTAAAAACGGCACTTAAAATAATACTTTTTCCAACACCCGCTTCACCTTTAATAAAAAACACAAACGGTTTAGCATCATTAATATGCGTTTCACAGCGTTCAATAATAGTCGTTTTTAATTCGAGTTGCTCGGTTGAGAGTTGTTTAAACGGTGATAACTTATAAATATCTTTATTTTCAATTTGATCGGCACTATGATTTACAAAACCGGCCTGTAATAATTTGCGCCAAATATCACTAAAAACAATATCATCAAAAAAATTTTTATTGTAGTAATTATGGGTGACACTCTGAGCCGTTTGACTTTTATTTTGCAGGAGGTACTTTTCATCCGCTAAGAAATAATTAATTAGCTTCGTTTCGATATTATAAGTAGCAGATTGATTAAAGGCTTGATGACTGAGAACACGGACATCGACTAACTGTTTACGCGCAGGGTTTTTCAAATGCTGTTTAATCCGATTTTTAAGGGCGACTGTTTCTCCGATGTACACTTCTTTTTGGTTATTCAGTAAATAAACGGTGGGATAATCGACTATCAATTCATCCGAAATCGTCGCTAAGGCCGTTTCTTGAAATGAAAACTGTTTGATTTGCACTTCTGTCATGCTCGTTCACCTCATTTTAGTAGATAACTTAAGTATAACGGTTGTTTCAAACGTTGCCTAGTCCACCACGACTTTTTAACCGCTAGTTACTCGCCTCCAATCGACATAAACAGGTATACTAATGGATGGAAGGAGGTGATAAAAATATTCCATGTTGCCCTTTATGCCACTCATTTGACAACCTCTCTCACGATTGAAACGATGCTTCAACAATGCTCGCACAAGACCTTTACTATCCACAGTTATAACAAAGCCGCTAAACTACGTAAACACCTCACAACAACTCGTTTTGATTGTTTCATTATCGTAACCACTGAACAACTCCCTCAGACACACGCCTTAGTAACAACCATTCGATCCCATGATCAGACCGTTCCGGTTCTCTTTGTCGTCTCTTCAGTCCATCAATTACCAACATTACTCTCTTTTCAGCCGTTCGATTGCCTCTTAACTCCTTTAACAACGGTTCCTTTTGTTGCAGTTATTAAGCGCCTGCTCCACTTTTTAAATCAGTCCGAACGCTACTTTCGTTTCAACGAGCACCATGTACAGCAACGACTGCCCTTATCCGATATTCTTTATTTCGAAAAAAACCGTCGTTTAGTCATCATTGTGACGGATAGTGAGAGCTACTCGACCTATTTAACAACGGCCGCAGTCAAGCAACAGCTTGACAATCAGTTTGTTCAAATTCATCGGTCGTATATAATTAATAGTCGCTCTGTGTTGACCTATAATGCGACAACGGTCACCCTCAAAGATGCTCATCATGAAAAAATCAGCTTACCGCTTGGTCGCACCTTCAAACAGCACGCATTGCAACAGTTAAGGCACCAACGGTTTTAAAAAACAAAAAAAACACACCTTTGTATGGAGAGAAGGTGTGTTACATATGCATATGAAGAGTGTTAATACGGGAGTTGCCAATACTAATTAGTGTCGCACCACAGCTGTGCAAAAACCACTACGAGCTTACCGTTAAACAGAAGGCGATGATGAGTGCAATGCCGAAAAATTAGCTCGTGGCGATTGCGGTTACATTCGCAAACGCAAAGATGGCGAGAATGAGGTGTGGCATAAATGCAACAGTCATCACTTGCAACAGTTTTATCGCTAACAGTTCTAAGATAGTTGTGGCCAACGTTCCAGCGAAAAACCGGGCAGTGATAGTCAACAGCTGACTGTTAATTGGGAACATTTTTTTTTCGTGACACAGGTCATAAAAAAATGTGTGTACGTGCGGTTCCAACATAGTGGCTCACCAATTCCTTGCGAGCAATTACCGCACCATAAACAGCGACAAATGCTATAGTAATCGTTGTTGCCAACGAAAAAACACCTCGAAATGCGTTTGAATTGAATCGGTTCGTTCATAAAAACCAACCACGGCAAAAAAGCGAAAAAAGCGAGGGACAGCCGGCACTCATCAGGCTAACGCTCAACAAATGATGCCGAATCAGACGGTATTCACAGCGAACGATACTCAATCGAGTGACGCTTCGTTGCATCGTAATACCCCATTCTTCCCGTCGGATACGTGTCACGAATATCGGTCAGTGAACGATTTGCTGATACATGCCCACAAAAAAAACTGCTGGAGTTCGGCCTAGGCATGACTACTGACAAGTGTTAGGTGTGACCGGGCTGTTTGGTTGATTCGCCTAATTAACAACAGACTGCCATCCGGATTAAGGCCATTAAATGGTTCATCAAACATGAGTAATTTGCTTGAGTAAAGTTGTTTTTTCTGCCCCGTTAACGCTAACACTTCACCGGCTTCAAAGGAGATACGCAGCTGATTATTTGTTAGTGTTTTTGCATCTGCGTATTGCTTAGAAATGTTTTTAAGGGTTAATGTTTGTATCATTTCGCCTCCCTTGTTTATCATACTGACGTCTGACATATTTACTAATAAAATAGGCAAGCAGGATTACACCTGCCAGCATCACACTAATCCAGGAGTTGGCACTCCCGGTCGTTTTTTGATTCAATTGATTGGCCGCGGCTGCTGTCAATTCAAATGTTTCATTAAACTGCCATTCCCCCTTCGTTCGATGTGTCACTGTGAGGTCAACCTGATAGCGTCCTGGTCGATAACGGCCATTGAGTTTAATCGGGTATTGCATCGCTGTTTCTGGTGTCAAATCCCATTGGCTCGTTTGACTATCCATCCGATCACCCTGTTTGTTTTTTATCACTGCTGCAAACGTTACCTCTTTTAAAAAATTAGCGTCTTGATTAACAAGGGTTAGATCAACTGATCCTCGGTTATTTTTCAAGGGTGTAACAGTTACATCTGTTACAGCCAATTGTGGCACTGGTCGGTGGTCATCGTTCCCCCTAATAATCAGCGGTAAATTGTATGAGACGCTATGACTAATCCCCTCGCTTCGTGTCTCCGCTTGCTTAGCAACATGAATGCCACCCATGAGAATACCATTAAAATCAGCCGCACCGAAGCTGATTTTCCCCATTACTGCAACACTGCTTTTCCCTTCAACGACGACGGTTTCAGGTAGCTTAATCAAATCCGTTAACTTGTAACGTGTTTGCGCAGCTTCTGGACGACTATCAGCATAATCAATGACACCATTCCGATTCGTACGTGCCTTATTTAGTTGTAGCGTATAAGTCGTTTTGACGTTTGTTTTATTGGTAATGCGGACACCAAACTCAGCTGTTTGCTTTGGTGTCCAACGAATATCAAAAAAATGTTCGACCCCTTCCGTTTGATATGCTGGTAATAAGGGACTAACCGCATACTCTCCGACTTGTTCTGCCCTCACTGCTGTTGTCTTAAAAAAGAAGAGCTAACAGCAACACGACTGTTAACCCCGTTAGTATTTTTTTCATTTGTAACTCCTTCCAAACCGCTGCCACTATTTTGCGCCTATTCTGCAATATCTTTCGTTGTTGCATTTGTTAGCTGCCATTTAACAAGTGTTTGGAAAACCTTTGTTTCATTCACGTTTGTGTAAACGAGTTGAGCTCCCACTTTTTCTTTGTTTTCACCAATGATGTTTGTTGGTTTTGACAACACAGTCACTGCTGTTTCGGACAGTTCAACACCGCCTACTTTTAATGATCGTTTGGCATCGGTATCCCCGAGTTGGGCAGTCAGTGTAAATCCTGTCGTTGTTCCAGTGAAATCGGTCACCGTAAAGGCAATATCTTTCGTTCCAAAATCGATTTTATCACCGAGTGGCTGTGTTCCAAAATCTGTTTTTTCATCCATCGCCAGTATTAAATCGCCTTTAGTCACCTGAGCATCAATTGTTGTGTTGCCCGTTAAAACATCATCTGCGTGTACGTTAACTGCACCTGCTGTCATCAGCGTAAGCAGTGCTAATGAGCCTATTAGTGGATAAAACGCTTGTTTAGTTGTCATTGTCAACACTCCTATTCCGTAATATTTGTAATGACTTGCGGTTGTAGTTGCCATTGTAGTTGTGTTAAATATGTTCCGGCACTTGCCTCTGAAAAGACAGTTACACTTGTAACCAATGTGAGGACTTCTTTCACTGTTGGTCGTACTTGATCATACACAAGTGTATTTACATGTGAAATTGGTTGTTCATTAATAGTTACTTGAAAAGGCTGCCGTTCAGTCGGTATCGACAACTCTTTAACTAACAACTGCCAGCCAGATTTAATGCCGCGATAATCCGTCACAGTCGTTGTGATGGCTTGTGGTCTAACTGTTTGTTGGTTGCCGTTTAACGTCAATTCAAACGGAACATCATTCGGTTGCGACAGGCTAAATTCTCCCGGGCTAGTTGCTGCTTGAATCCGTGTCGAATCAGACACTGAAGCGGTTAGTGGATAAGCACTTAGCACTATCATTAAAGCTGTTACTACTCCGATTTCAAGTTGATGCCGTTGCTTGTTTGAGATGCACACAACGATGCAAACGGCCGCGATGAAACATAGTAACGGTTGCCAACCCAACGTGATGTCACCTAAGGCTGGCAACTGATCAAGCTCAATTTCTGCAGGATGTAACACGAGTAGCACCTCTGATTGGTGGGCACTGCCTTTGAGAGCGGTTGCCAAAATAAATATACCGCTTATTATTGGTAGCTTGAACATGTGTCGTTTCAAGAAAGTCATTACTCTGTCACCGCCCTAATTGAAGGACTGAGCATCCACTCAATTACACCTGAATCTGTCCGTAATTGCGTGGTTGCTTGATAGTTCACATAAACAAAATCAACTGTAGCTAATTGATCACTTACGACTTGCGAGCCTCGGCCGTCACTAATTAACACTGCACCATCCGCGAATGATTGATCACGGATAAATAAATAACGCTCGAATTGAGTTGCATTTACTAAAGCGGCTTGTAATTGCCAGCCTTTATCACCTTCGTCACTCACAGCTACTTTATTTTCTTTTTTCCAATATAGGTTCGTCATCGTTTCTCCTAAGTTAACATTGCCAAAAGCTTGTGACGGAGCCACTGTTAATATGAGATCACGTTCTTTTACCTTCACCTCGACAGCTTTTATCACAAGCTGACCACTCATATTTGTCAAACCATAATAGACCTGATACGTCCCGGCACGTGACATATCAACCGGTTTCTGATCATTCATCCAACTCATCTCAGCTGCAAAAGCTAATGCTCGATTATCTTCATCGGTCGCACTTACAAAGCCTTTAATCGCTTCATACGTTTCGCCAACATAATAGCTCGTATTTTTCGCTTCAATCGCTGTATAGTCTTTTTTAATCGTGATTGTTTTAGGATCGCTGTACACCCATTTAGAGGTTGCATCCTGAATTACAATCCGCACTTGATGACTGCCAGGTTGTGTCGTATCGAGTTCTTTTGTCAGCACATTATTGATGTAGTAATAGTTGATGCCTTCTGCTTTTAATGGTGTGCCATCTTTATTCGTGACTGTGTCAAACGGTGCATTCGCATCGAACGATTGACCTTGGTACAGCTCAATATCTTTTAAAACCGCCGTTGTTTGATCCGGCTTAACCGTTACCCTGGCTGTTTCACTATAACGCCAAGCATTCGTAGCATCTTGAATCACAATGCGAACATCATGTTTACCAGGAACAGATGTATCGATTTCTTTCGTCAGTTGATTGTTGACATAGTAATAGTGAATATTTTCCGCTTTAAGTGGTTCACCATCTTTATTCGTTACATTAAGAAACGGCGCATTCGCATTATATGCTTGGCCTTGATACAGTGAAACATCTTGTAATAGAACCGCTGTTTGGTCAGCGATGATGTCAACAAAATAAACCTTGGTGTATTCTTTTGGAACGCCTTGGTACAGGTAATGATACGTTAATACTTGCCGGTATTTCCCTGGTTTACTCGTATTTATTGTACCGCTAATCGTCATCGTTTTTGAATCCCAATGAAGCGGCTTATTGTGTATATCAAACCCTCGCACATAATTGTCTTTTGGGTTATACGTTTGCTTTTGGTAGAGGGTTGTGTTCGTCGTTGTAATCAAAGGGGAACGTTGGACATTGATCGCATAAGTTTTTGACGCATTATACGACCAGTTCAAAAGAAAATATTGTAATATCGGGCTGTTGATTTGAAAGAAGGTTGTTTGCCAACTGAGGTCAGTCGGTATGTTTAGATGTGATGCCGTACTTGCGCGCATGCGTTCAATTTCAAGATTAAAACGAGCTTTATTTCCTAACAAACCGATGTTAGGCGCCTTTATTCGTGCCCCTTCTTCGGTTGGAAACTCCACCGATACCACTCTCACATCGTAAACGACCTTATCATGGTTAAAGGTAAATTCAACATTATTATGATAAGGAATTATCGTTGGAAAATACCGAAAGCCATAAAATAATAAATGCCACTCGTGCGAGATTGTCGCATGCACCGGTAATTCGACATATGCCTCCAGGATATCACCAACCGCAGGACCTAACACCTTATCAGCTGCTTCAATTACTAAATCTGTTGCATACGCTGCATCTAATTGCGGTTTTAAATGCTCAATAAAAGCAGCCTTTGTTAGTTCGGTTTCTTCAATTAATTCAATCAGTGCTTTCGGCTGCGCGGGCTGTGCAACACTTGTTGTTTTTGCTTGATCGACAGTAACAAGCTCGTCAGAATAAGTTGGTGTCAGGTCCTTTGCAGTGATGGGAACAGCTAATAACAGCATTAAAAACAGAGAGCTTAGCAATATCATCAGTGATTTCATTCCCATTCCCCCTTGTAGTAATCGCACCTTTCCTTATCATCATATACACACAATTGCTGTAATGGGCTCAAAATGTAACGAACAACATATACAATGTAACAAAAAACAAATATTCCACATCAACCGCCTTTTCGTGGTTTACATAATATTATTATGAAAGCTTTATTAATTCCGCAAAAAAAATATTCGCTCCCAAAACTTCATTTATTTTCGCTCATATTTTTGTTAATACGCTATTCACTTTAACTATCGTCTCAATCAAGCTCAACGTTCACTCCCTTTTTGAACGACAAAAAAGCAGCCATCCGCTGTTGCATAGCTGCTCTATCATCACTTCAGTTAAATCATAATAGTAAAGTTACCATTGAATACTTAGTGTATTTGAGCGAAGATCTAAAGTCATCTCGCCCCCAATATAAAACGGTACAGACGGTTCGGTATGTGATACATCCACATTTGTAATAACTAACGGTAGACGTTGACACCTTAGTTCTTCTTTAAAGATGCGTTCCAACACCGTCACCTCATTCAATTGGCTTCTCGGTTCAAACGTACCGATAACAAGCGCACGTGCCTGCTCAATATTGGTCGTCATCAATAAATGTTTCAAATCCATCATGAATTTAGCAGGCAAACTATTCGAGATTCCTTCCAGTACAACCACTTTATCCTCAAAATCAAGTGGAATAGACGTCCCGATTAAGGTGTTCAGACTCTCGAGATTCCCACCCACAGCAGTGCCACTTATTTGAGCGATGTTCGGGTTCCCAATCACACCCCACGGCAATGCTAGATGTTGTTCTTGTAGATGATCCTCGATGTACCAAAACCCATCATTAAAACTAGCTGCTTTTGAAAAAGTTAATGATTCTTGGCGTAAAGCGGCGATAAATTGGTCAGTCTGTGCTTTTGAATAATTTTGGTTACTGAATTTTGCAAAATCAATGCCATAAATCGATTTGATACCATGCAAGAAAAACAGGCCATTCAATAAACAGGTTAAATCACTTTTACCACATAAGCACTTATCGGTAGCTTTATCAAAATGAAGCAACTCATCTAACAGGAGATTGCTTGTGTAACCACCATAAAGTGACATCAAGATTGTCGTGTCTTTTTCCTGATTGAATTGGCGCAGCAGATTACGGTTACTTTCCTGTGTTATCACACCTAAATCAGTTGCTTTAAAGAGGTCTCGTTGTGGGATATTTACTTCAAAACCACCTTCATTTAATACTTCAAGCGCTTGGATAATAGCTGTTGTGCTAAGCGCTGCCCCCGTGTTTGCTGGACTCCACAATGTAATATGCTTCATTTATGTTCCCCTCACCTTTCTAGTATCAATTATACGCCTCGTACACGTAAAGATTAACACAGCTGTTGTTAAAAGAACACACATAAACACTTTAAATATATTTAAGGATAAAAAAAACAAAAAACGCCAGCTAAGCTGGCGTCAGATTGTAGATAAAGTCAAATTAAACTGCTTTTTTTCGAATTCGCTGACAGTGACTTTGTTTTCGCGATAATAAGGCCGAAGCTAAAAATTAACGATTGTTTGAATTTAAACTTTTTAAATAACTGTACACCATTTCAGCTTTTTTTTGCGCCTGTGTTCAAGCTTAGTTGGTGGACTTGATGATTGCCTTCATAAATACCAATCTCATGATGATGGCTAAAAAAAGCAAACGGCTTTGAGCCGAATTTTCGTTTCAGTGCTGGCGCTTGATAGTCTAGTCCTTTTAGAGCAATCGTTTTATAGGTTACTCCAAAAAAACGATAGGCCAGCTGGTCCGGATAAATCGTTATATTCGCACCTAAACGATAAAGTTGCCATGCGAAAATAATGGCCGTAACAATCTTAAAACCACGACTTATTTCAGCCGGATTCAAATTAGTATAACTAACAAAAAAAACAAATAGTAGCAACGCAATTTGAATGTATTTTTGCTTACCGTATCGATATAATGTCATAAATCCTCCTATGAATCAAAAAGGAGCCGTTAAACGGCTCCAGATTGTAGACAATGTCTAATGAAACTTTTTTGTGAAAATAATTAATAGCTTTCAGATAGTTGAACGAGCAGACTTCACTTTTAGTTTAAAAGCTCATTAATTTTTGCGACAAGTTCAGCGACTTCAATTTCAAAGCTTTCGCCAGTTGCACGAACTTTAACTTCAACAACGCCTTCTGCTGCACGTTTACCGATTGTCACACGGACAGGTAAACCAATCAATTCACTATCAGCGAATTTAACACCAGGACGTTCTTTACGATCATCAATTAATGACGTTAAGTTGTTCTCTTTCAATAATTGTTCGATTTCTGTCGTTAATGCGGCTTGGGCTTCATCAGCTGGTTTAATTGGAATTAAATGCACGTGATATGGTGCCAATAATTTGTTCCAAACGAGGCCTTTATCATCTGCTGTTTGCTCGATGATGGCTGCCATTAAACGAGAAATCCCCAGACCATAGCACCCCATAATAAATGGTTGTTGGCGACCATTTTCATCTAAGTACGTCGCTTTCATTGCTTCAGAGTAGAGCGTGCCCAATTTGAAAATATGCCCCACTTCGATACCTTTAGCAAAGCTTAATGTGTTTTTACCATCCGGTGTTAAATCGCCTGCTTGTACCATCCGTAAGTCGGCAAAAGCTTCGACCGTAAAGTCAACACCATGATTCGCATTTTGGAAGTGGAAGTCTGACTCATTGGCACCCACTGTAGCATTAACGATATCTTGCACGTTATTATCAGCATAGATTTTCATTTCTGCTGGTGCATTAATCGGTCCGAGTGAACCATAATCTGCGCCCATAACTGTCATCGCAACTGTTTCGTCTGCTAAGGCAATTGTATCGAGATCTAGCATGTTTTTTAATTTAACATCGTTAAACTCATGATCGCCACGCACTAATACCATCACAACTTCATCGTCTGCTTGAACTAATAATGATTTAATCGTTTGTTCGATTGGCACATTTAGTCCTGCAACAACATCAGCAATAGATTTCATGCCTGGTGTAGCCACTTTTGTAAGGCTCTCTTTTGCTGCTGTTGAAGGCTTCGCTTCGTAGTACACCTCAGCCATTTCAACGTTGGCAGCATAGTCACTGTTTTTATCATACACGATAGTATCTTCGCCGACCTCAGCGATAACTTGGAATTCACGTGAGCCTTTACCACCAATTGCACCGGAATCAGCAATAACTGAACGCCATTGTAAACCACAGCGGTCGAGGATTTTACCATACGCTTTAGCCATATCATCAAAGGTTGCATCCAATGTTTCCGTTTCTGAGTGGAATGAGTACGCATCTTTCATTAAGAACTCACGGCCGCGGAGTAAGCCAAAACGTGGACGACGTTCGTCACGGAATTTTGTTTGAATTTGGAAGACAGTCAAGGGTAATTTTTTGTATGAATTAATATCATCGCGTAATAAGTCCGTCACCATTTCTTCATGCGTTGGTCCTAACGCAAAATCACGGTTGTGACGGTCTTTCATCTTCATTAAATCAGCGCCGTATTTATCCCAACGACCTGATTCTTTCCAAATTTCAGCTGGTTGTAAGACCGGCATTAACACTTCAGTCGCACCGATTTCAGCTAATTCTTCACGAACGATTGCTTCAATTTTATTTTTAACGTTTTGTGCAAGTGGCAAATATGAATAAATGCCACGAGCGCTTTGGCGAACATAGCCCGCACGAATTAGGTATTGATGGCTTTTTATCTCAGCGTCACTTGGGACTTCTTTTAAAGTCGGAATTAAAATGTTTGATTGTTTCATATTAGATTCTCCTCGATGTTCATTTTATTTGAAAAAGAAACGGGTAATGTCGTTCCATGTAACGAGCACCATCAATAACATTAGCAGTGCAAACCCAATTACAGTAACAAGACCTTCTTTTTTAGAGTCTAGCGGTTTACGGCGAACTGCTTCTACAATTAAGAAGAGTAAGCGCCCACCATCTAGCGCTGGTATTGGTAATAAGTTAATAATACCTAGGTTAATACTTAAGACGGCACCCCATTGCAAGAGCATAATTGCCCCATTGCTGACAACTGTTGCGGTGCTTTGGTAAATATAGACCGGTCCGCCAAGGCTATCTAATGAAAAGCCACCAGAGACCATGTTTTTAAGTGACACAAAAATTTGTTTAAACCAGAAAACAGTTTGATCAACACCATAGTTTAATTTCGCGCTAATCGTACTATCTTTTGGTGCCATTACACCAATTTGGCCCACTTTTTCGGTATCTTGTGTTACTTTCTTCGGTGTAATCGTAATATTTTTAACTTCCCCATCTCGTTCGAGTGAAAAAGCAAGTTCCTTTTGTGGATTTGCACGAACGATGGTTGTCATGTCTGTCCATGACTCGATTTTTTCACCATTAATTGTTTTAATAACATCATCTGCTTTAACACCAGCTATTGCTGCTGCTGAACCAGACTGAACCTCACCCATTCTCGCATCATCGGTCGGCACGCCACCAGAAGCGAAGGCAAACACGATGAACAGGAAGAATGCTAAAATAAAGTTGAAGAGTGGCCCCGCTGCAATGGTCATAAAACGATGCCACCATGATTTCGAGTTGAATTGACGGTCGAGCGGCGCAATCGCGCGTGTTGTATGACCATCTACCATCTCACAATTACGGGCAACGGGATAAGTGACTACGGTTTCGCTCTCATCGCCTAAGACGATTCCACGAACAAATAGGTCCTTTTCTAAATCCGCAGCTGCGACTTCAATCGGTTCAATGTTTGGATATTTATCAAGGTTGGATGTCATAATTTGACTTACTTCGCCAGCCTCATTAAACATTAAACCCACGCGATAACCTGGCGTTAAGACAACGGGTTCGTCATCTTGCCCCGCCATTTGCACGTAGCCCCCTAACGGAAGTAAGCGTACAGTATACAATGTTTCTTTTTTCTTATATGAGAATATTTTCGGACCGAAGCCGATGGCAAACTCTCGTACCAAAATCCCTGCATTTTTAGCAAAGAGGAAATGGCCGAGTTCATGGAAGAACACAAGTAAGCCAAAGACAACGATAAATGCTAGTATATTTTCCATTTGTCACTCCTTCTGATTAGCAATGCTTCTGCACCGCGCGATCGAATCTAAATTTAAGGTCATTCGTTTACAGGTAACGGATGTACATCGTGTTGTTGCGAATTATGCAGCTGCTACAGTTATTCCCCTAACGTTCCCCCTATTTAGAGTCATTTCTCCTCGTGCTTACATAAATTGTAAAATAATCATCATTGGGAACACAAATAACCAACTATCAAAGCGATCATATAAACCACCGTGTCCTGGTAAAATCTTACCCGAATCTTTAACGTCACAATAACGTTTAACGGCTGACTCGACTAAGTCCCCACATTGACCGACAATCGATAAGACAATCGTACCGATAATAATATGAATCAGGCCGACATCGATTGGAAAAATCAATGTATAAGCAACTGCTACGATCGTCGCAATTAGGGTTCCGCCAATTGATCCTTCAATTGTTTTATTCGGTGAAATTGTCGGTGCTAATTTAGTTTTACCAAATTTTCGTCCGACAAAGTAAGCAAAACTATCGGTTAAAATAACGATTAAAATCGCAAATACAATCAGGTTTAAACTCTCGTTTCGAATCGTCAAAAACGAACGGAAACCAGCTGCGATATATAACGTTAAAATAATCCCTAAGGCAGCTTGCGCAACATTGACCTTATCAGCAGATAAGACACTTGCAGTTAAGTTTAGCATCACGATAACGGACACAATTAAGATGAAACTAATGTTATAATCTGCTAAATATGTCACAGCTTCATTTGGCAATAAGATAACCCAGCCTAATAAAAAGAGCAGGATACTATCGATTGCAACCAGAGAGCGTTTTTGCATGCGAATCACTTCGCCAATGGCAATCGTTGTAATAATGTACATCAAGGCTTGAAAGGCGTTCCCACCAATGACAAGAAATGGTACAAATACAGCTAATGCCACGATTGCTGTAATAATACGTGTTTTCATTTTATTGTTCACACTCCACTTTTTTTACTTTGAAATGCCGCCAAAGCGACGTGTACGGTGTTGATATGTTGCCACGGCCTCTGTCAAATCGGCTGCATTAAAATCAGGCCAATGTTTGTCGACGAAGTAAAATTCGCTGTAAGCAATTTGCCAGAGCATAAAATTACTGACGCGCATTTCACCACTCGTGCGGATTAATAAATCCGGTTCGGGATAAGAAGATGTCATTAAATGCGCTGCTAGTCTTTCCTCTGTTAACTGTTCGACTGTCCCATTTTCAGCGAGCAACTCACGCATTGCTGACTGCGCTGCTGAGATTATCTCAGCACGACCGCCATAATTTAAGGCGAAGTTCAACACGAGTCCGGTATTATTTTTAGTTGTTTCCATTGCTTGTTTTACCACATTTTGCGTTTGCAGTGGTAAGGCGTCATGATACCCCATGACATTGACACGAACGTTTTCAGCCATTAATTCAGGCATAAATGTATCAAAAAAATCGACGGGTAATTTCATTAAAAATTGGACTTCATCGGTTGGACGTTTCCAATTTTCAGTTGAAAAGGCATATAAGGTTAACACCTCGACACCAAGTTTACTCGCTGCCATCGTAATTTTTTTTCACGGTGTCCATGCCCTCTTTATGACCTGCAATTCGGGGTAACAAACGTTTGTTTGCCCAACGACCGTTTCCGTCCATAATAATTGCGATGTGTTGCGGTATCTTGTCTGTCGTTAGCTGTTGAGGTAAGGCTTTCGTTCCGTTTGTTTTTTTAAATAGTTTATTAAACATAGTTTATCCCCCACAAGGTTTTTATGCAAAACCTAACTTATTGTTCTCGTTAATCATACCAAAATAAGACGTATGATGCATGATTTAGTGGCGAAACTTAGCCAATTATTAGTGTTTTATCATAATCGGACCCGTTTTCTAATCAAATAGCCGACCAAACACCAAAGAACGAGTGGTGGATGGCCGGCTATGCGTTTTAACGTTAAACAGACATAATCTCTTCTTCTTTATCTTTTGTTATGCTGTCGATTTTTTTAATACTTGCATCCGTATATTTTTGAATATCATCTGATAATGAACGCAACTCATCCTCAGTAATACCGCCTGCTTTTTCGCCTTTTTTAAGCTCATCGTTCGCGTCACGACGGACGTTACGTACTGATACTTTTGCGTTTTCAGCTTCAGCTTTAACTTGTTTCGCTAAAACTTTACGACGTTCTTCAGTTAAGGCTGGAATTGTTAAACGAATGACTTCGCCATCGTTTGAAGGTGTTAAACCTAAATCTGAAGCGAAAATCGCACGTTCAATTTCAGTTAATGTGCCTTTATCAAATGGTGAGATGAGTAAGACGCGTGCTTCTGGTACTGAAATAGAAGCTAATTGATTTAAAGGTGTTTGCGCACCCCAGTATTCAACCGTAATACGGTCTAAGATTGATGTGTTGGCACGGCCAGCACGGATGTTTGCTAATTCACGTGTTAGCGCATTTTCTGCACCTGTCATACGCTCTTTTGCTGAGTTTAAAATTTCTTTTGACATTTTAATATTTCCCCCTAACAGTTGTTCCGATTTTTTCGCCCATAGCGGCACGTTTAATGTTACCATATTCGTTTAATGAGAATACGACTAATGGGATATCGTTGTCCATACTTAATGATGAGGCAGTTGTATCCATTACTTCAAGTCCACCCGAGATAATATCAAGGTATGATAATTCTTCGTATTTCGTTGCAGTTGCATCTGTTTTAGGATCGGCAGTGTATACACCATCGACGTTGTTTTTACCCATTAAAATAACATCTGCTTCAATTTCTGCTGCGCGTAATGCTGAGGTTGTATCTGTTGAGAAGTAAGGGTTACCCGTACCCGCTGCAAAGATGACCACACGGCCTTTTTCTAAATGACGAATTGCTCGACGACGAATATAAGGTTCCGCAACTTGACGCATTTCAATCGATGTTTGAACGCGTGTCGGTACACCAACGTTTTCAAGTGAATCTTGTAATGAAAGTGAGTTCATGACTGTCGCTAACATGCCCATATAATCGGCGTTTGCACGGTCCATTCCCATTTCGCTACCAATTTTACCGCGCCAAATATTGCCGCCACCACATACAATTGCGACTTCAATCCCTAACTCGATAACTTCTTTCACCTGTTTAGCAATAGAGTTGACAACGGTTGGGTTAATCCCAAAACCTTCTTCGCCTGCTAATGCTTCACCGCTTAATTTTAATACGACACGTTTATATTTAGGTGTATTCATTGTTAACCTCCGCTCAATTTTGCAATCGATTTATTGATATTCTTTAAAAAAAGGGGAGCTAATGCTCCCCCCAGACAACCTATCCATGATATAGGTTTATTCAATTGCGAACTAATGCTAAGTAGCGCCAGTTCACAATTCGTCTGGTTAACTACGCGACACGTAATTAGTTGTTGATTTGGTTCATAACTTCTTCTGCAAAGTTTTCTTCGCGTTTCTCGATACCTTCACCGACTTCGTAACGTACGAAGCTAGCAACTTTAGCACCTTTTTCTTCAACGAATTTACCAACAGTCAAGTCTGGGTTTTTTACGAATGGTTGATCTAATAAGCTAATTTCAGCTAAGAATTTGTTTAAACGACCAACAATCATTTTTTCAACGATGTTAGCAGGTTTACCTTCGTTTAATGCTTGTTGTGTTAACACTTCTTTTTCGTGAGCAATTTCTTCTGGGGCTACTTGATCACGAGAAACATATTTAGGGTTTACAGCTGCGATGTGCATTGCAACATCTTTAGCGACAGCTTCATCCGTTGTTCCTTCAACGATAGTTAAAGAACCGATACGGCCACCCATGTGTAAGTATGAACCGAATGAATCTGCATCAGTTTTGCTCATGATGACAAAACGGCGTAATGATAATTTTTCACCAATTTTGTTCATTGCAGAAGTAATGTATGTTTCAACTGTTTCGCCAGGGTTGATTTCTGATGCTAAAGCAGCAGCTAAATCAGCTGGTTTTGCAGCTAATAAATGTTTTGCTAAGTCGTTAACAACTGTTAAAAATTCTTCGTTTTTCGCAACAAAGTCAGTTTCAGCATTAACTTCTAATAAGACAGCGTCGTTGCCGTCTACTAATACGTTAGTAAGACCTTCAGCAGCGATACGATCTGATTTTTTAGCAGCTTTTGAGATACCTTTTTCGCGGAGGTAATCGATTGCAGCGTCGATGTCACCTTCTGTTTCAACTAAAGCTTTTTTACAGTCCATCATGCCTGCACCTGTTTTTTCACGTAATTCTTTTACTAAAGCAGCACTAATTTGAGCCATTGTATGTTTCCTCCTAGGATAAATGTCTTTTTTTATTTTTTTTCTTTAAAAAAAAGGTGATAAACAATTCAATCTGCTTATCACCTTTTGTTGTTCGGAACGTTTTAGAAATTAGCCTTCTACAGTTTCAGAAACTGTTTCTTCAACTACTTCTTCTTGTCCTTGTTTAGTTTCGATGATAGCGTCAGCCATGCGACCTGTTAATAATTTAACAGCACGGATTGCATCATCGTTTGCAGGGATAACGTAATCGATTTCGTCAGGATCACAGTTTGTATCAACGATACCAACGATTGGAATATTAAGTTTACGAGCTTCTTGAACTGCGATACGTTCTTTACGAGGATCAACGATGAATAATGCATCAGGAATATCTTGCATTTCTTTGATTCCGCCTAAGAAACGTTCTAATTTTTCTTGTTCTTTCTTAAGTAAAACAACTTCTTTTTTAGGTAATACGTCAAACGTACCATCTTCAGCCATTTTTTCGATGTCTTTCAAACGACGTACACGTTTTTTGATAGTACCAAAGTTAGTTAATGTTCCACCTAACCAACGGTGGTTAACGTAAAATTGACCTGAACGAATCGCTTCGTCTTTTACTGATTCTTGTGCTTGTTTTTTAGTACCTACGAATAATACGCGGCCACCGTCTTCAGCGATTGATTTAACAAAGTTGAATGCTTCGTCAACTTTTTTCACTGTTTTTTGTAAGTCGATGATGTAAATACCGTTACGTTCTGTGAAGATGAATTTTTTCATTTTTGGGTTCCAACGACGAGTTTGGTGACCGAAGTGAACGCCTGCTTCTAATAATTGTTTCATTGAAATAACTGCCATGATGTTATTCCCTCCTGTGGTTTTATTATTTTTGCGAAAAAATCGCCCTCTATAAACATCAACTATACCGGGAACCATTTCCTTTGGTACCACCCTGCATATCAATTTATATGTGATTTTAACAACATTAGTAATTATAGCATGTCTGTTTTATGATTGCAAGGCTTTCTAACAGCCTTTTTAGAAAAAAAAGGGTCTTTACTTTCACAAGGGCTCTGTTGCACAAATCTTATGACGAATACAACTGCCCTATTTCTGCACGGCTTTCTGGCGTAAAATCAGCGGTAAAATACCCCCGTTACGATAATAGATTACGTCGATTAAACTATCAAATCTTACAATGGCTTGAAATTTCAGGATTTTCTCCCCTTGCGTAGCCGTTACTTCGACCATTTCACGAACACCTGCTGTATCATCAATCGCAATATCAAACACTTCGTCGCCGTTTAATCCGAGCGACGCTGCTGATTGTCCATCAATAAATTGCAACGGTAAAATACCCATTAACACAAGGTTAGAACGATGAATTCGTTCATAGCTTTCAGCAATTACGGCTTTAACACCGAGTAATTTCGGCCCTTTCGCTGCCCAGTCACGGCTCGACCCCATTCCATAATCTTTACCCGCAAGTACAACCAATGGTGTTTGTGTCTCTTTATAACGCATTGCAGCATCATAAATTGATGAGACCTCAGCTGTTGGCCAATAGGTAGTATAGCCACCTTCTGTGCCCGGTGCAACCTTGTTGCGAATCCGAATATTAGCAAAGGTACCACGCATCATCACCTCGTGGTGACCACGTCGTGAGCCATACGAGTTAAACGAACGAATTGGTACGTCATGCGCTCTTAAATAAAGGCCTGCCGGTGTATCTTTTCCGATGGCACCAGCTGGTGAAATATGGTCGGTTGTCACTGAATCGCCAAAGTAAGCTAATACACGTCCACCGCTAATCGGTTGTATTGGTTCAATTGCCATTTGCAACGCATCAAAGAATGGCGGATTTGCAATATAAGTTGATGTTTCATCCCAGTTATAGGCAGCCTCATCAGTTGTTTCAATTGCGTTCCACACCTCATTGTCATTAAACACTTGTGCGTATTGTTTGCTGAATATTTCTGGTGTTACAACGGTTTTCACTAATGCCTCAACCGCTGCTTTATCCGGCCAGAGGTCACGCAAGTATATTGAAGTGCCGCTTTGATCTGTTCCGAGCGCTTCCGTTTCAAAGTCAAAGGCAGTCGTTCCCGCTAAAGCATAGGCCACCACGAGCGGTGGTGAAGCCAAGTAGTTCGCCTTCGTTAACGGGTGAATCCGACCTTCAAAGTTACGGTTACCACTTAAGACCGACGATACGAGTAAGTCTTCGCGTTGAATGGCCGCTTCGATTTCAGGCAATAACGGACCGGAGTTCCCAATACAGGTCGTACAGCCATAACCAACGAGGTTGAAACCGAGTTGATCCATATAAGGCGTTAAGCCCGCATCATCTAAATAAGCCGTCACTACTTTTGATCCCGGCGCTAACGAGGTTTTAACGTAGCGTGGCACTTTCAAGCCAAGTTCAACGGCACGTTTCGCAATCAAACCTGCGCATAATAACACATACGGATTTGACGTGTTCGTACAAGAGGTAATGGCAGCAATCGCCACAGCGCCTGTCGGCATCGCTAACGTTTCACCATCATCAAACGTAATCTGCGCTGTCTTTTGCGTCTCGGCTGCGCTTAAACCGAAACCTTGATTTCCGACCGGTGCTTGCAAAGCGGTTTCAAACGCCGTTTTCATCTCTGTCAAGGGTATTAAGTCTTGCGGACGCTTTGGTCCCGCTAAGTTCGGCATGATTTCTGCCAAATCAATCGTCACACTCGAACTGTAAGCAATTGTTTCTGTTGTATCATGGAACAGATGATTGTCTTTTAAATAGCGTTCAATCACGTTTATTTTAGCTTGCTTTCGTCCTGTTAGGGCTAAATAAGCTAATGATTCGGCATCGACTGGGAAAAAGCCACAGGTTGCTCCGTATTCAGGTGCCATGTTGGCAATCGTTGCTCGATCAGACAAGGTTAAGCTTGCTAATCCTGCCCCGGTAAACTCAACAAACTTACCGACAACACCATGTTGACGTAGCACTTGTGTCACTTTTAAGGCTAAGTCAGTTGCGGTCGCACCGGCTGGCAATGCGTTTAATAAAGTGACGCCGACAACTTCGGGCACAGGGAAGTACGACGGTTGACCGAGCATCCCTGCTTCTGCTTCAATTCCGCCAACACCCCACCCCAGTACACCTAAGGCATTAACCATCGTCGTATGCGAATCGGTGCCGACGAGTGTATCTGGATACAAGACCGTGCCTTGTTCAGTCGTCTGTTCAAACACCACCCGCGCTAGAAATTCTAAGTTAACTTGATGTACAATACCCGTTGCTGGTGGCACTGCTTGATAATTATCAAAGGCATTCTGGCCCATTTTAAAAACTCATAGCGTTCTTGGTTGCGTTTAAACTCCATCACCATATTCCGTTGCAACGCTTCATGCGTCCCGTACGTATCAACCTGAACCGAATGGTCAATCACTAAATCAACTGGCACTTCAGGGTTAATTGCTTCAGGATTCCCCCCCAGTTGTTTGAGGGCATCGCGCATTGCTGCTAAATCAACCACCGCAGGTACACCGGTGAAATCTTGTAAAATAACCCGAGCTGGTTTAAACGGCACTTCGCCGGATTGGTCGGTCGGTTGCCACTGCGCTAATGTTTGTACATGTTCTTCCGTAATGATTAAGCCATCGTGTTGTCGTAACACCGATTCGAGTAACACACGAATGCTGTATGGCAATGTGGTAACATCGCGCAGCTGCGCCTCGCAATAAGCCGCAATATCAAAATATGTGTATTCTTCCCCATCGACCATTGTTTTTGCTACAAATTGCTCATTGTTTAACATCGAATACCCCCATTTTCACCGCTTTATTTTCTGTCAGAATAATAAGAAAATTCTGTTCAGAATAAATGCGCCCGTTGTGTTACTGACGCTTATCTACTCCTTACTATAGCCTTCTTTCTAACATAAGTAAATTAGATTGTATTTTAAAATAGAGATAAGTTTTACTTATCTCTATACATTAGAAAAACAGCACCGATGTTTAACTAGTACTGTTAAACGTCTGTGCTGTTTAGTTTTGTGCCAATTTTTTATACAGGTCATAATAATATAAAATATCGGTCACATAAATATCAGAATGGTTATAATCGAAAATCGCCTTTTTGAGATGTTTGCGGTCGACGCTTGCCTTCGTTTTATCGAGGTAATTGGCTGTGCTAAAAACCGCATCACTAAGGTTCATCGGATCAGCTTTTCCATCCTTATCACCGTCAATTCCATAACCACCGTACTTGGCAATCACATCGAGATTGACTAAATCAGCGGCGGTGACGTCATCATTTTTACCTGGGTAATTCCATCCGACCCAGGTTAACGGTAAAAATTGCATTGGTCCTAACGCGCCTGCATTGGATACCATTGATTTTGATTGAGAGAAGTTCGTTTCAACACGATGAATCGCGGCCAATAAATACCAATCGACATCGTAAGCCTGTCCGGCTGCTTGATAAGTAGACACATATTTCGCAGGAATATGCCCTTTAATTTTCATTGCTTGTGATTGCCAAACGTTCCCAAAAAGTAACGCTAGAAAAACAGTTGCGAGTAAGAGAAAATCAAAAGCGCGTCCAGCTGTTTTTAACAGTTTCATTCGCTTCAACCTCTCTTATGATAATTTATCCGTGTTAAATAATAATTGTTTTAATTCATTAATATTAATGCTCGCCTTTTGTTCATTTGAAGGCAGAATTTGATCAACGAGTGAGAGTTTGGATTGTTGCAACTCACGAATATTCTCTTCGATTGTTCCTTCCGATATAATCCGTACAACATCGACATCCTTCGTTTGACCAATTCGATGCGCTCGCGCAGCGGCTTGTTGTTCAACTGCCGGGTTCCACCACAGGTCATATAGCACGACCCGTGAAGCACCGGTTAAGTTTAAGCCTGTTCCTCCTGCTTTAAGGGAGATTAAAAAGACGGCGCGTTCATTGTTGTTAAACGCGGTTGCCATTTCCATCCGTTTTGAGGCATTAGTTTTACCATCGAGTAAGAAGAACGGGATACCTAGCTTATCGAGTTCTAGCCCGATTAACGGCAACATTGAGGCAAACTGTGAGAAGATTAACATCTGCTTGTTGGCTGATGTTGTTTCAATCACCAGGCGAAGCAATTCACCTAACTTCGCTGAGCCACCGTTATAATCTTCTAAGATTAAGCGGGGATCATCACAAATCTGACGTAAACGTGTGAGGGCTGCTAGTATTTGCATCCGTTGTTGCGGCTCACTATTGTCTTCTTCGAGTGATACACGGAGGCTATTAATAACCTGCATGTAGATTTTCTTTTGTTCGTCATTGAGATCAATCATCACATTTTTTTCATTGAGACTCGGCAAATCGGATAAAATATCATCCTTTAAGCGTCGTAGGATAAACGGTTCGGTTAGTTTCTTCACCTCAGCCGGTGGCAGTTTTTTAAACTGTGTTAATAGCGGAAGGTAACCCGGTAAAATGATTTGGAACAGTGCCCATAAATCATCGATGCGGTTTTCAATCGGTGTTCCACTCAAGGCCACCTTGTGCAAGGCATTGACGTGCTTCGCCGCTTGTGAAATGAGCGAACGTGAATTTTTAAGCGACTGCGCTTCATCGAGCACAAAACAGCCTAATGTATGTTGACGATAATCAGTTAAATCTTCGCGCAACATCGCGTAGCTCGTAATGTATATTTGATTTTGTTTCATGCCTGCAATGGCATCTTGCCGTTTCACCTTATTACCATCAATTATTTCTGCTTGAATCCCCGGTGCAAACTTCAACCACTCGTTTTTCCAGTTGTAGACAACTGAGGATGGACAAACGATTAAGGTTGGTTCTAACGTCTCGTATTTATCGATTAAGCGACAAATATAAGCAATCGTTTGAATGGTCTTACCAAGCCCCATTTCATCAGCTAAAATACCATTTAGGCCATATTGGCTTAGTAATGTTAACCAGCTGTAACCTTCAACCTGATGTGGTTGGAGTGTGCCGCCAGTCAATTGGGGACTCACTTGTTCTAGCTCCCAGTTCCCTGATTGCATCAGTACCATTAAATCATGGAGCTGATCCGTAATATGCATTTGTGTTTCGCGGTTTTGCATTAACGGCAACGCCCGATAGATTGACAGACGCAACTGATCTTTTTGCCAATCGGCCGGCTTAATCCGCATTTTTCGTAACAATTCATGGAGTGCAAGTGCATCTTCTGACTCAAGCGAAATCAAACGACCCGCTTCATCTTCGTACACTAAATTACCTTCGAGAATATGTTCAATCAATGATTTAGAATGTTCACCTTCGTAATCCTTAAACTGGACTGAAAAGTTGACATAACCGTCTTGTGCATCTTCATTGAAGTAGGTTTCAACTGGCATTTCGGTAATAATATTTTCAAGGGACTCATCCATAATGACTTCTGCTTGCTCTCGTAGCAAAGGAACAATGTATTTATAAAAGACATAGCGCTCATTCGCTTTCGTACTCACTAACACGGTGTTCTTTTTAACATGCAACGGCGCCTGCTCTAAAATGCGCATTACAGCATGTTCGGCATACGTGTCTCTAATAAAGAGCGCATCGCCACTAAGTGCGGGCGTCCATTTATCAAAGAACGGATCATAGCCAAAATCATTGTAATAATGTGTCACCTGCAGGGCATGTTCCTTTTCGTTCGCCGTAATCCGAATAACGGTATGAATCGGATAATGAACAACCTTCATTTCATTGAATTCAGGCAATTGAATGTCAGTTATTTTTTCAAGACTCGTTAAAATATACGAGAAGAAATTGGAATAATCTTCTTTCAAGACAGTGTGAATTGTTTGCTCGGTCTTTTTGAGCCATTTTTTGATTAAAATAAACGGCTTGATCGTATGTTCGGAAAAATGATAAAAAGAGCCATCAAAAAAGAGCAGTTGTTCTTGTTCGAACACAAGTGCTTGTTCAAACTCTTGAAAATCGAAGGCAACGCCGTCGTCATTAAACTGATGTGTTAAATGAATGGGAACCTTCCGATTATCATAAAACCCTTGGATGGGATAACTGACATCTTGGTATGTAAATGTCGCTAACTGCATTGGCATTTGTCGTAATACACGGATGATCATCTCACTTGTTAACGTCAGTTGTTTTTCTTCAGCGTATGTACGTGACCAATCGTTTGTATCATAAATACGCGCAACACGTGCCAATTCACTTAAATCCGCTAAGATTTTCAAATGGGCTTTTGAGAGCGCTATATCTTTAAAATCAACCGTCAAACGGGGATTGACAATGTAATACGTATCATTCTCCCATGATTTTAAGAAGGCACGAATGTCCTTAATCACATAATGTGTTTGACCAACCTTACCTATTTGCAGCGAGATCGCCATTTTACGATCGGCTTCTGAGACGAATAAAGGCATTAGCATGTATGTTAATTCATACGGAATTCGTTCTGCTTTTTCAAAGTCATAACTGTACGTATCTTCTGCTAAATCAGCTGCGAAATCGTTAATTAAAGATATCGTTGTATTTTTCGGTCGCGGTTTGATCACTTTTTGTTGGACAAGTTCATCAATCACTGTGTTGATATGAACACAACCTTCTTTTGGATTTGATTCGTATTGATGACATTCACATCGATAGGTCGGATCTTTCTCATCTAAGTGAAAAGCCGAGACGATGTAGCTCACCCGGGTATCTTTAACCGTTGCCATTATCATATTATGCTCTTTATCTTGACGTAAATGAGTTATTGATAGCATTTATTTATCATCCCTTAAAGGTAATAGTCGAAACATGCGATTGTACGTATGATCGCCAATCATTAATGTGCCTTTTGTTTTAAAGCCTAAGCGTTCGTATAGCGCACGGGCTTGTGGATTTTGTTGATCACAGTTTAAGGCTACCTGTGTTTCTCCAGCTGCTTTAGCAGCGACATTGGCATAGCTGAGCAACTGTGTCCCAATGCCTAAACCACGGGCAGTAGGTGCAGTTACAAGTGAGTCGATGTACCATTCACCTGCAACGGTTTCAACGTCCTCAAACAGCCGTTGCGTCTCACTTAGATTAAATGATGCGAGAAACGGTTTGAAATGAGCATCGAGTTGAGCTAAGGCCCCACCGCTGTATCCACATAAGAAACCGAGAATTTCCTCCTCGCGTTCATACACATGAAAATTTGTATAACTATAGCGTGATTCAGTTCCTTCTATAATCGGAATCAACTTATTATTTAAAGCTTCATCATTAAATTGAGCAAACACAGGCAATTCTATATCACGTAAAATAATTGAAAGTAGCGGTGCCAGTTGCTTTGCATCTGTTCGTTTAGCAGGTCTTATCATAAGGCAAAATCCTTTCATAACAAGCTGATCATCCGTCATCGTCTATTTGCTAGACGAGATAACCGTCGTTTAGTTCAATCTATCTGTTTAACTTGCTAGTAGAGAACTATCTCTCTACAGAATAGCACAAAACAACCTTTAATTGAAACTAAAATGCGTTGTTGAGCCATTTGCTGTCTGATTTATGACCAATTTGCTATTTATGCGTGATTTCAGTTCTGGTACATGTGAAATTATTCCTACTAAACGACCGTTTGCTTGTGTATCGAGCAACATGTCAATCGCTTGTTCGAGTGAATCGGGATCAAGTGTCCCAAAGCCTTCATCGATAAAAATCGTTTCTAGTGAAAGGCCACCACTCAACTCTTGGATACAGTCGGCTAATGCTAGTGCCAGTGCCAACGAGGCTTTAAAACTTTCTCCCCCAGACAACGTTTTAACATGACGCGTTTTAGACGTATACGCATCGATAACAAATAGTTCTAAGCCACTTTGGGCGTTGCCTTTTGCCAGTCCACTTTGACGCTGCAGTTGATAGCGTCCATCAGTCATCGTCCGCAAACGTGGATTGGCGTATTCTAGAATCAAATCCAAGAATGACGTCAAGACATAACGCTCAAACGTTAATTTCGAACCGTTTTTACCACGGGCTACGTTTGCCAAATAACTAATTTCATTGAAGACCGCTTCAGCTCGTTCTATCGCCGCTCGTCTCGTTTGATAATTATTTAACAGTTGTTCCTCATTTGCATATAGTTGTTGAAGGTGAGCCAACTGTTGTGCGAGCTGCTGACGTTCTTCTTCTAACGCTGCCACAGCCGCTTCGTGTTCGGCAATATCAGGAATAGAATGACCTTCTAATAACTGTGCGAGTGTTTGCCGTTGATGTTCAAGCTGTTGCTGCTGTAGTCGATAAGTATTGCTAGTCGTTTGGCATTGTTCGAGCTCTGTGGCTGGCAGCACCGCTTGCAAAACAGCCGCTTCATCCGCAAATTGCGCTTCGGCAATTTTCGTGTTAATCAGCTGATGTAAATGTGACACCCGTTGTTGTTCGGTTTCAACAGCAGTTTTGGCGGCGGCTTCTTGAGTAATTAATGCGGTTTGTCGAATAAGCGCCGCTTGTTGTTGCTTAAGATAGTCTTTTTCTTGAGCAATAAACGCAGCCACTTTTTGAGTGCTATCTGTCACATCTGTCTGCACTGCTTCAATATCTGCCGGCAACGGTGGCGTGGTTTGTTCAAGTCGCTGACGGTCATTCGCGATTGCTGTTATCCGCGCGACATTGGCTGCCATCGTCACTTCTAATGCCCGGTGTGCCTCATCTTGACGTTTGAAATTTTCCTGTAAACGCGTGTATTTGGCTTCGGCTTCATTGAGCGTTTCTGTCACAGTAAATGTTTGCAGCTCTGCTTGAGCTGCCATTAAGTTGGCTTCTTGTTGCTCTTTTTGCGCTATAATCGTGCTGTCATCGATATTTAACTCCAAATAAAGTTCACCTAAGCGTTCTTTCGCTTGCGCATTTTTATATTTATTTGTTGTAATTTGCACCTTGGTTTCAGCAATTTGTGCGAGGATGCCAGCGATTAATTTATCTAAATCAGCTAATGTTTCAGCGACGTTTAATGGTTCATCTTCATTAGCCGGTTGAGGATGTTCGAGCGAACCACACACAGGACAAGCTTGACCCGCTGCTAGTTGCGACGCTAACTGCTGTAACAGCTGTTGTTTCTCAGTCGAAATCACGGCTGCCCGTTCTTCGTCCCAGCGTTTTTGCGTGGTTTGTGCCTCAATCAGTTGCTGTTCTAAGTAGGCTATCGCCTCTTCAGTCCGTGTCATTTCATCAATGAGCGCTTCGCTCTTGGCATAGTTTTTCAACCACCGTTGCGCGTCCGTTACACGTTGTTCAATACGAAAGCGCTGATTATCACTAACTTGAGCCGCTTCAAACTGACTTTTCGCCGTGGCGAGCAAGGCTGCATCGGTAGCTAGGCGTTCTGTTTGACGGTTAAAAATGACCTGATGCTGTTCTTGTGCTTGAACGGTCGCGTTCATCTGCTGCTGTAAGCTAAACAATTGCTGCCACGCTGGTAAATGTTGCTTCAACTGCTCAGTTTTATTTGCCAGTTCTGTTATTTGTGGTCGTTGTTGCTCAAGTTGATGTACTTGAGTGGTTATTGCAGTCATCTTCGTTGACAACTCAACCAGATCTGCTTGAGCTGTTGCTAATTCAGCTGTTTTTTGCTGCGCCAGTTGCACGGCTGTAATACTTTCTTCAATCCATGTCATGATTGGTCGTGCTGCCAGAGCGCGTTCAACTTGTTGCTCAAGCTGCGCCATTTCATCGGCCCGCAGTGCTAACGCGTCTTGCTCCGTTTTTACGCTTGCAAGTTGTTGCCATTGACGCAGTAAAGTTTCAGCGACCGCCTTCGCTTTTTGGGCCTCCGTATAACGTTGATCACAGTTTGCTTTTGCCGCGGTTAAACGGTCGCGTTCAATCGTAGTTGCTGTATGCAACTGTTCAACATGATCACAGATAGCGAGATGTTGTTGTTTTTCAGTGTCGGCCTGTGGTAATTTATAATATTCCTCACGCAATCCTTGTAACTGTTGCTCGATGAGCGTAACCGTTTCTTCTGCTTGACGCTGACGTTCATAAAGTTGATCTTGAATTAACTTATAAAACGATGTATCCGCCAGTTTTTGTAAAATTTCTTCCTTATCCTTACTGTTGCTCACCAGTAATTCACGGAACTCATTCTGCGGTATCATCATGATTTGGCGGAATTGTGTCACGCTTAACGGAATGATGGTTTGCATTTGCTCTTGGACTTCACGAATATTCGCCCCTAACAGCGTTGGTGTTTCATTATCAAGGCGATAAAGAGCTGCTTCACCACTGATGAGACGTTGGCCAGTGCCACGTTTTTTGTTGAGGTACTGTTGTGGTCGACGGGTAATTTGGTAACGGGTTTGATTGATATCAAATGTGAGACTAACCTCGGTTGGTGTGTCTGCGTCGGCATAGTCAGAGCGTAACGATTGGGCGTCACGCATTTCCCCATTTGCTTCGCCAAACAGGGCAAAACTCATCGCATCGAACAAGGTTGATTTCCCGGCACCTGTTTTACCAGTAATTAAAAAGATATGCTCCGAAGCCAACTCAGTAAAATCAATCACTTGTTTTGTTGCATACGGACCAAAGGCTTCAATCGTTAACTCAATCGGTTTCATGCTGATCCTCCTGACGAATAGCGCGAATAATCTCGCTGATAACGGTTTGTTGTGACGCTGCGATTGGCTGCTGTTCAACACTTTCAAAAAATTGGCTGAATAACGTTAACGTATCGGCCTGTTTTAAGTCTTTAAACTGTTGACCTTGTTGGTAGATTGCCGTTTGTGCTGGACGTTCGAGATGCAATAGACGCGGATAAACTTCTTTTAGTCGACGCATCGGTTCATACACATCCCCCGTATCAGTCAACGTTATTTGGAGGTAATCATCCAACGGTGCGAATGTGGATGATTGTTCGAGTAACTCGGTCATATTCCCCTTAATTAAGCGCATGTCGCGCAGTGGCTGCAGCATCACCTCAGTCGTCGTAATCGGTCCTGCTTCTGGAATATGTAAGACACGGACACTTTTTTTATCCGCCACTTCTGAAAACGAATACTTTAATAAAGACCCAGCATAACTCACCGTTCCCTTCGCAAGCGGTCCGTCAACCAACTTGCCTAAGGCATGTGGGCGATGAAGATGACCTAAGGCGGTGTAATCAAAGCTATCGAATACTTTCGTACTGACTGCATCAACGCCACCCATTGCCAGTGGACGTTCTGATTCACTTGGTTCACCACCCGTAACAAATAAATGTGCAATCGCTACCTGATATTTAGTTGCATCTTGGAGTGGTTTTATTTTTGCAATAATGCGTTGCATCGCTGCTTCTTGGGTACGAATGGTGGCATCCTCAAAATATGCGGCAGCCGCAAGGTTCTCAAAGAACGGAATGAGCCAAAATTGCGTATTACCAAGTGTAATGGGTGTGAAAATCTGTTCAAGTTGGGTCGTCAAATAAAAACCATTGGCTTGATACCAGTTGCTCCCAAAATGTAATCGGTCACTGCTATCATGATTACCACTAATCGCTAAAACGGGAATTTTCAAGGTCAAGTTAATCGTGGCCAATGTGTCATTTAATAGTTCAACCGCATCGAGCGGTGGAATCGCACGATCGTATAAATCACCGGCAATAATTAAGGCGTCAGCCTGCTCAGTCTCAATGAGGGCAATGAGCTGCTTAAGCTGAAACGCTTGGTCAGCTGTCATTGATTGACCCGCAACTATTTTCCCTAAATGCCAATCGGCTGTATGGATAATCTTCATCTGTGCAACGCCCTCTCATAAAATCACTTTAATAGTCTAATTATACACTAAAAACGAAAACTGCCGTAGCTTTCTTTCCCGATACGGCCACTTTTAAACGTGTTCTCAATCTAGTTTACATAATAAAATTAATGTTCACTTCATTTAATTTAACAAAACGTTTGTCTACCCCCTTTTAAAATTGACAAGAACCCTCTATAATTAGAAAGTAATCCATACATTTAGTATCACTAAGTGTTGAGAATGAAATCGACAGGAGTGTCCACCTATGTTTTATAAGTTTGCACGATCATTAATTGCAGGAATTCTATTTTTAGCCAACGGACGGATTAACATCCAAAATCGAGCTAAAGTTATCCCTGCACCTTTTGTGCTTGTTTCGCCCCATACCTCGTGGTTAGAAATTTTATACTTGGGCGTCACCATTAAACCGATTCAAATTCACTTTATGGCGAAGGAAGAATTATTCAAAAACAAATTATTTGGTAAGGTGTTGCGAGGCTTAAATGCGTTTCCAGTTAACCGCACCAATCCTGGACCAAGTGCTTTAAAAGTGCCCGTTAAGCTTTTAAAGGATGGTAATGTCCTTGGCATTTTTCCTTCTGGCACTCGCAAAAATACGCATAACCAATTGAAACGTGGTGCCGTAACCATCGCTAAAATGGCAAAAGTACCGATTGTACCAGCTTATTATGACGGACCACAAAACTTAAAAGAGTTATTTCAACGAAAACAAGTAACGATTCGTTACGGTGAACCGATTTCGATGGCAGATGCCAAATCGAAAGAAGCGCTCGAACAAAAATCAGCCGTCCTTATTGCTGCCTTCGATGAGTTGCGGAGCGAGCTTGAAGCAACAAAAAGCAAGTAAACCAAACATTATCGCTAAGCCGTCCTAAAACTAACCGTTTTATGGACGGTTTTTTGCTGTCAAAATAAGGAAGCTAAAAACGATTATTGTTTCAACTTTAGCTGCTATAACATCCACTGCCAAAAAAACAGCTAACGCCTCATCGAATGGTATCGATTGAGCATTAGCTGTTTCTCTCTTTTGAGAGTGGCTGAGGCCTAGCTTCTTTTTAGTGGTACAATAGGGCGCTTGCGTTAAAAGCTTCGACTACTACCGCCACCACCACTAGAACCGCCGCCACCGAAGCTACCACCTGATCCGCCGCCATAACCGCCGCCGGAGCCACCACCTCGTCCGCCGCCTCCGAATTGAGATAAAAGCCAGAGGACGGTTGCCAAACCGTTCCCACTACCACCGCCTTTGCCTCCCTTGCCACCTTTCCCACTAAAGAGGATGATAAAGAGGATGACGATAATAATAAAGATGATAAAACCACCGCCACCAGTGTCGTCATCGGCCATGGTTGATTCGACAGTATAGCCCGCAAAAATCGTGTCGTCATCAAATTCATATTCTTGATTAACCTTGAGAGCGACCTCTGTAAAGATTTGTTTTAATGCGACCTCAAACTTATCGTTTTGTAAATCATCGATACTATTGTCTAGAATCGCACCCGTTGTTGCGTCGGGTAAGGCGCCTTCAAGCCCATAACCAACTTCAATGCGAATTTTGCGATCTTCTTTTGAAAATAAAATCAACACACCGTTATCTTCTTTTTTTTGGCCAATCTGCCATTTTTCAAATAACTTAACTGCATAATCATCGACGTCATCCCCGTCAAGGTTTTTAACAGTCGCTACGACAATTTGTGGTTTTTGTGTCGTAGTTTCATAATGTTTGTTGACATCGATAATGTATTTTGCGGTTGTGTCACCTAACAATTGAGCACCATCGTTAACGTAAAAAGCAGTTGTCGCCGATGGATACGTAGCAGCCCAACTAATACTTGGCAAAAAACAAATGGCTGATGCGATCAAGAAGACGAGTGTTTTGCTCAATCGACTCATCACCACTTCACCTCTTTCTTGCAGCAATTAGTCAAGGTCAACCGTTGGGGCTTTATCTGCTCCAGCAGTTGCTTCAAAAAATGCTAGTTTTTCAAAACCAAACATACTCGCGACAATTGTTGCTGGGAATTTTCGTGTTTTAGCATTGTATGTTTTGACGACTTTATTGTAACGGTCACGTTCAACTGAAATACGGTTTTCTGTTCCTGCTAATTCATCCATTAATTTCGTCACATTTTCATTTGATTTAAGCTCGGGATAATTTTCGGTAATAACTAATAAACGTGATAACGCGGAATCCATTTCATTACTCGCTTCAACTTTTTCATTTGTCGTTTTCGCTGAACCATATTGTGTACGGGCATCCGCAATCGCGCCAAATACTTCTTTTTCTTGTTTCATACTACCTTTGACACTATTAACTAAGTTGGGAATTAAATCATAACGACGTTGCAATTTTGAATCAACATTAGCGAATTGTTCTTCAGCATCATTTTGAGCTGTCACTAAGCCATTATATGTAGTTACAATCGGAATCGCAATGATTGCTAAAATAACAACAATAACAATGACAGGTTTCATCCAGTTTTTCATCAGACATACCTCTTTTCATTTTTTTAGTTCACTTTATTATACCCTAAAATATGATGAAGCAATAGTAATGGCACCGTTTTCTGATTGAAAAATAAAAAGAGGCGACAGCAATTGACACCTCTGAGGTTGCCGACAAAGTCGTAAGCGTTTCTTTATCGTATTGTTTTCACTTTTGTTTGTTGTTTTAGCTTTGCCTTCAATTGAAAATGCATCGCAAAACGCCACGGCCAAATCATCGATACACCTAGAATCCAAAACATCCCCGCCAACTCTCCGAAGGCGATTGTATCACTCAAGTAATACTTTATAATCAGACGGATAATGAGCAGTCCCATCAAAATAAACGGAAACGATTTTGTCCGCACAATGTAGATATCTTCGCCACGGATGTCGTACTTTGTTGTCCAAATTAACACGATTGAAAAAACGAGACCGAGGCCAACCGCTTCGATGATGTTCGTTTGACTTACTCGAAAGATGGGAAACACAAACATTAGCCCGCCGCTCAACATTCCCAATGGCGGTATCCAGATTTTTTTTAAATGTCGCTGGTTGTTTCGATGATTTCATCCGAATTACAATCACAAACAGACCAAATAATAAGGTAATAATTGCTGAGCCCCAAAAAGACATCGTATTCCTTCCTCCCTTTCATTACATTCCACCCGTTATTATATGCTTTTTCTATATATCCGTCAAAAGTAACCAAAAAACACATTCACCCAAAAGAGTGAATGTGTCACAGACTGAAGATAAACGCTGTTCTAGGTCGTTACGACTTGCTCGCTCGTCGTGCCTACTAGAACACTTTGAAGATATTGGAATGGAAAAGAATAGCGACTATTTCCCGTCACTACTTTTCCATGAAATATCATAGAAGTTAGCAGATTAAACGAGAGGATATAACAACGTTTCTTTTCAGTCATGTCATCTTGCAGCCAAAGTCACTTGAACTAACGTCCAAAGTAAAACCAGTTTAATTCGACTTTGTCTACAATCTGAAACACATTCTCCCAAAAGAGTGAATGTGTCATATTAAAGCGAAAGTAATACAAACCGGCTTTGTTCGTACCTGAATTAAAGTGGGCTTTATCTGTCTGTGATTGCTTCGCCTTTACTTTGCAGTTCATACATGCTGAAATAAATGCCACGTTGTGCAATCAATTCGTCATGTGTGCCACGTTCGACAATTTGACCATGATCGAGCACAAGAATTTGTTCAGCATCACGAATAGTCGATAGACGATGCGCAATCGCTAAGGTCGTGCGCCCTTGTCGAATCCGCACTAACCCTTCTTGAATGAGCTGTTCTGTTTCGGTATCAATACTGGCGGTTGCTTCATCGAGCACCAATATTTTCGGATTGGTGACGATTGTCCGCGCAAACGATAGCAGTTGTTTTTGCCCTTGAGAAAAGGCAGCGCCGCGTTCTACCACCCGGTGATCATAACCATTGGCAAAGGTTTCAATAAAACGATCTGCCTGAACAAACTCTGCCGCCGCTCGAATTTGCGCATCCGTAATCGCCTCATTCTTCAAGCGAATATTATCGGCAATTGTGCCGTAGTACAAAAAGGAATCTTGTAGCACTAAGCCCATTTTGGCACGTAATTCAGCAGTGGCATACGTTTTAATCGATTCACCATCGATTAAAATATCCCCGCGTTCAAATTCGTAAAAACGCATCATCAAGTTGATAATTGAACTCTTTCCACTACCGGTATGGCCAACTAGAGCGACCGTTTCACCCGGTCGAGCAATGAACGAAATATTGGATAGAACGTCTTGTTGCCCATCATATGAGAACGAGACGTTCTTGAATTCGACTTGACCAGCCTTGATTTGTTGCGTAGCTGTCTCCACTTGGGCTGGCACGTACTCCGTATCATCCATCATTTTAAAAATACGAGATGCCGCTACAACTGCTTGTTGGAAAAATGCCAACCGTTCCATAATTTGTTGGATGGGATTGAACAGTTGTTGAATGTAGTTGATGAACACGAACACGAGACCAACCGTTATACTTGTTGAAAGCGAAGCCCAACCGAAGTAAAATAACACAATCGCAATCCCGATACCTGATAACAACTGAATCGCTGGTCCCAGTAATAGACCATTTAATTTCGTATTACGAAAGCTTGCGGTAAAATACGCTTCATTCGTTTCGGAGAACTCGTCTTGCAGGCGTTTCTCCTGACTGAATTGTTGAATAATCGGCATCCCCGAAATTGATTCCGCCAATTTCGCATTCATCTCACTTAATTTCTCACGTGCTTGTTGGTAAAATGCCGTACTGTAACGTTGATAAAGATATATAATCCAAATTGAGATTGGCAACAATACTAAACAAATTAAAGCCAGTTTCACATTTAAGAAAAACATCGTAATATAAATACCAATCAGCGTAAAGACAGCTGATACCGCTGTTGATAAAACAGAGACAAACATGTCAGTAATCGCTTCAGTATCATTTGTTAGACGCGACACGATGCTACCTGACGGCACCTTATCGTAAAAACGCATGCCTTTACGTTGCAGGTCGGTAAATAAAGCCAATCGAAGGTCTTTGACAATTGTAAAGGCCGTTTGTTGGAAACGGAGCTGTTCGACGTACCAAATGAGTGAAGTCACTACGAAGGTTGCAAACGTAAGACTCGTCCATAATGTAAAGGCCGCTGTATCCGTGCTCTTCACCTGAATAAAGTGATCGAGAATGTATTTGATGAGCAACGGCGTTGTTAAGTTACCTATGGTGACGATGAGTGTCAAGATTAAGGTCAGTGCTAAGCTTTTTTTTATAAGGGCCAGCATAACTTAACAAACGTTTTAACGTTTGCACTTGTTGTTTACCGGTTAATTTTTCAAGCGGTTCATTTTTAGACACGCGCCTCCACCTCACTTTCGCTCGTTGCGCTCAGTTGTTGTTGTTCAAAGATGCTCGCATACCAGCCTTTTTCCGCCATTAAGTGCGCATGGTTGCCCTTCTCAATGATGGTCCCTTCCTCCAGTACAATCACCTGTTCACTATGTTGTACTGAACTCAAGCGGTGGGCACAAATAATCGTTGTTTTATCCGCGCGTGTGTCACGCAAAGCAGAAACAATCGCTTCTTCTGTCTTTGCATCAACCGCTGATAAGGCATCATCTAAGATAAGCAGTTGCGGGTTCATTAGCAAGGCACGTGCAATGGCGATTCGTTGTTTTTGACCACCAGATAAGGATACGCCCCGTTCCCCAACTAATGTATCATAGCCCTCACTAAAGGCTAAAATATCGTCATGAATTGCCGTTAAACGAGTCACCGCTTCAACCTCAGCTTGTGTCGCTTCAGGACGACCAAAACGAATGTTTTCACGGATTGTCGCTGAGAATAAAAACTGATCTTGCGGCACGTAACCGATTGACTGACGCAAGGCTGCCAGTGTGTAGTCCTTAATGTCTCGACCACCAATCGTAATCGAGCCATTGTAATCATCGACCTGACGAAGTAATAGTTGAACGAGGGTCGTTTTACCGGCACCCGTACGCCCAACAATTCCGAGTGTTTCTCCCGCACCAAGCTGCACGTCAATGTGATGGAGGGCAATTTTTTCATCCGCATAACGCACTTCTGTGAGCGCCATGTTAATATCACCTACAGGTGTTGTTGCACTCGCGTTTGCGCGATCGCTAACAGCCGGTTCGTTCGCCATTAATTCTGCGACGCGATCGTACGACGCCGAGCCACGTTCCAAAATGTTGTATAAAAAACCAAAGGCTAACATTGGCCAAACGAGCATGCCTAAATAAGTAATAAAGGATACGAGGTCTCCGACCGTCATTTCAGCTTGACGGATTAAATAAGCACCGCCAATTAAGGTGAGTACATAACTCATGGCGACGATAATGTTAATCGCCGGATCAAACGCAGAGTCAAGGCGAGCCACGACGACATTTTTGTGACGGACATCATCAATTTGACGTTCAAAGTGAGTGGTTTCAGCCGCTTCTTGGCCAAATGTTTTAGTGACCTTTGTGCCGCCAATTGTTTCTTGAGCGTAGTCATTCATTTGCGAAAAAGCACTTTGGGCATTGCGAAAACTAATGTGAAGCCGTTTGCCTAAAAACTGTGATGATAAAGCAATTAATGGCATCGGTAATAAGGCAATCACTGTTAATTTCCAGTTGATAAGCGTCGCCATCGTGACAATCACCATTCCACCCGTGAGGACGGAGTCGGCTAAGGTTAAAATACCTACGCCAGCTACTTGTTGAATGCTTTTCAAGTCGTTGGTTGCATGAGCCATCAAGTCACCGGTCCGATGTTTTTGGAAAAAATCACCCGACATATTCGTTAAATGTTTAAACAGACGGTTGCGTAATTGTCGTTCGAGCCGTAAGGATGACCCAAAAATATGAGTGCGCCACACGTAACGAAGGCCGTACATTAAAACTGCCGCCCCTATTAAAATCGCCACAATTACACCCAAACGAGTAGCGCTCAACGTTTGACTTGCAATCGCATCAACGGTTAAACCGATTAAGCGGGCGGGTATTAACGCTAATACAGAAACTGTAACGAGCGCTATAATCCCAATCAAATAGGCACGTTTTTCTTGTTTGAAAAACCACCATAAATCTTTAAATATTTTCATTCAGTCACCTCAAGTTTTTCTATTATGATCGTTCTCTCTTAGATAAATTAGGTTCAGACAAGGCTTATCCATTCAATCATCATACTAAAAAGAACGAAAGACGGTCAAGCACAACGTTTATACCTTACTTTAATGGTCAGATATAGGTGGTCGATAGAGTGAAAATAGCACGAGGCTAATACCTACCAATCCCAAAATAATAATATAGCCACTAATTAAACCTGCTGACATAAACCCACCGAGCGTCAGCGCGAATCCAGCTAACAACTGAGATAGTTGTGTTCCAAGTCCCGCAAAACTTAAGTAGGACGCTTGTTTGTGCTGTGGAATTAAATCCACTTGGCGTGCATTTAATAATGGTGTCGCCACAAGCTCTCCTACTGTGACACACACCATTAAAATAATTAACCACGACATCGTAGTGTTGCTTGCCATTATGCCGTAACCAACAACATAAAGTAAGAGTCCGCCGCAAATAACAAGTCGTTCATTTAAGCGCTTGGTTAAGTGTGATAAATAAAAGGTTAAACCGACGACCATTACGGTATTGATGACTTGGAGTACACTTAACAGCCGCACACCGTCAAGCAACTGATTAAAAAGCGTCACAGGGGTGAATTGTTGCGAGAGCCGAACGCCGGTATAGGTTGTTAGTGTATATTCCACCATCTGATAGAGGGCTACACCAATCATAAATACCACCCAGCGTTTATCCTTAAAAACAATGGCGTAATTGGCAAATATTTGCCCGAATAGTGCCTGTTTCTGCCGTCGATTAACGGCATTTTCATACGTTAACTTCAATTGAATAACCAGCGTTACACCCAGAAGAACGACGCCCGACAGTATGAATAATGGTAAGAGATAATGCCTAAAGGCAAAACCCCCAATCGAAGCACCTAAGGCCATCGCTAAATTAAAAAGCCAATACTCATATTGATACACACGTTTGCGATTTTTATGGGTCGAACTATCCAATATAATCGCTCCAAAAGCCGGGTAATAAAGATTGAAACTGATACCGACGATAAAATAACCGACGACAAGCCAACTTAACGACTGAAAAAACCCTCCTAGTTGAGCGGCCATTAGAAAATAACCACCAGCATAACAAAGTTGACAGACGAGCAAAATATGCTTACGCTGCCAATGATCTGCCAAATAACCACCGATTAAACCGGCTACAAATGAAACTCCAACATTGCTCATGACGATGACACCGGCTAGTTGTGTCGGTACATGTTTTGCTAAGTAGATGATTAAATATGGAATCGTCGAACCATATACTAAACTGCTAAGAAAAGCGGTCAGTAATGTAACCTTTGTATTGTTGGAAAATGTGTTCATCTGGTACCTGCGCTTTCTGCCACTGTTTTTGTTGACTTGTTTGTTTCTTTGATCCAAGCAAAGAGCTATCTAATCGCCCGATAGCCCTATGTGATCACATTGTTAAGCATTGTAGCTTGTTGCCTACGATTGTAAAAAAAGACAGCTATCCGCCGTTTAATTGTTGTGTGAAACAATTAAACAAGTCACTAAACATACATTCGTAGCTACAACATGATGATTAAAAATTGCCTCTCACCACCGTTCCAATTTAGCACTTTAATGATAGCATAATAACGATCAACACTCCATCGTTTTCTGATAATTCTAACTATTATTTTTTGAAATAACTTTTTAATTATAAAAATAAAGCGACGACATCATCGTCGACGCTTTACTTTCACTCATATGTTCGAAGCGTTCACGCAGCTTTCATTTTCGACTTTATAACAGTTCACCAAAGCGGCGGATGTAAACGCCTTTCATCACGCTCACTAATGCTAAATAGGCAAGTATAATCGCGGCCAGCCATGCGAAGTAACTCAGTGGCAGAGCGCTCATTCCTAATGTTGTTCCTACTGCGGTATACGGTAAGACTGTTCCCATCAAAATGCCAATTGCCGTCACACAAGTAACAATTCGGGCCGCATTGCTTTGTAAGAATGGTATCTTTTCTGTTCGTAAAGCATGAATCACCAATGTTTGGGACCATAATGATTCGACAAACCAACCGGCGTGGAACAAGGCGATGAATACCACTTGTTCACTACCAGTCAATGTGCTGAACTGACCACCCACAACCTGTGGACAAATAATAAAGAATAGTAGCACAAAGGTGATAATGTCAAAGATCGAACTGGTTGGTCCAATCCATCGCATGAAGTTACCAATCGATTTCGCTTCCCATTTACGCGGTTTCGCTAAGTAGCTGCGATCAACTTTATCCCAAGGAAGTGAGATACAAGTTGTATCGTAAATCAAATTCAAGCATAAAATTTGAATCGGTAGCATTGGTAAAAATGGCAAAAAGATACTGGCAACAAGGACTGAGAACATATTACCGAAGTTTGAGCTAGCGGTCATTTTAATGTATTTTACGATGTTACCAAACAGATGGCGGCCTTCTAACATCCCTTTTTCTAATACATTTAAGTCTTTTTCAAGGAGGATAACATCAGCTGATTCCTTGGCGATATCAACCGCGGTATCAACTGAGATGCCAATGTCGGCTGTTCTCATAGCGGCGGCGTCATTAATGCCATCGCCCATAAAGCCGACCACTTTACCATTTGCTTGTAATGCTTGTACAATCCGCGTTTTTTGACTCGGTGATAACTTCACAAACACTTGATAATCCAAGACGATATTTTCTAATTCGATATCAGATAATTCATCTAAGTCATGACCATGAAAAAAGTTTTCAGTCGTTAAACCAACTTGTCGACAAACAGTTCGTGTTACTTCGGCATTGTCACCGGTTAACACCTTCACAGCGACACCAAACGATTGCAACGAGGAGATAGCAGCCTGCGCTGTTTCTTTCGGTGGATCTAAGAACGCTAAGTAGCCCATCAACGTCATCTCAGCTTCATCGGCAATACAAAAAGCATGGTCTTGCGGGTTTGTTTTCTTTTGGGCAATTGCAATCACACGTAGTCCTTGCTCGTTTAGCTGAGTCACTGCCCGCAACAACTTAGCACGCATGTCTTCATCTAACGGCAGAATATGACCATCAAATTCGACCGTTGTTGAAATCGCTAGCATTTCTTCAACTGCACCCTTTGTAATAACTTCTGTCTCACCTTTTTGATTTTTGATAACGACGCTCATCCGACGACGATTGAAATCAAAAGGAATCTCATCGATTTTTTGGTAATTATCAGTGTTAACTGCAAGTTGCTTTTCGGCTTCCGCAATTATGGCGACATCCATCAGATTTTTCAAACCCGTTTGATAAAAGCTATTATAAAAACCATGGCGTAAAATACGATCGTCTTCCTTACCGTTTACATTGAGATGATATTGGAGTGTGACCTTATCCTGTGTAATCGTACCGGTTTTATCTGTACAAAGCACATCCATCGCACCAAAATTTTGAATGGCATTAATATTTTTAATGATTGTTCCCTGTTTTGCCATTGCTGCCGTTCCTTTGACAAGATTGGCCGTTACGATCATCGGTAGCATTTCAGGTGTTAATCCAACAGCGACAGACAAACCAAACATTAATGCTTCGAGCCAATCGCCCTTCGTTAAGCCATTAATAATAAAAACGGTCGGAGCCATGAGCAGCATAAACCGTATTAAGAGCCACGATACTGAGCCCACGCCTTTTTCAAATGACGTTTTCAGTTTCACAGCACTAATGTCAGTCGCGATTTGACCAAACTGAGTTGCTTGTCCGACTGCAATTATGATCCCAACAGCTGTTCCACTGACGACGTTTGAACCCATAAAGACAAGGTTCTCAGCCTCAAGTTTACTTTTAGTTGGCATCGCTCGTGCACCATTTTTTTCAACAGGAACACTTTCACCCGTCATTGATGCTTGTGACACAAATAAATCTTTCGCTTCAATGATGCGAAGGTCAGCCGGCAACATATCTCCCGCCGACAATTCAATAATATCTCCAACGACAAGTGACTCAATCGGCTGCTCGACTGCTTTGTGACCATTGCGACGTACAGCAGCCGTAACTTCAATCATGTTTTGGAGCTGTTCGAGTGATTTATTCGTTTTAACCGTTTGAAAAAGACTGACAGAACCACTTAAAATGACCATCGTCATGATAATAATAACAGCTGTCATATCTTTGTCGGCAGCCGTTGCCAACGTATAATCTGTTATAAAGGATATAAATGCTAATGCAATTAAAACAATTGTGAACGGGTTTAAAAAGGCTTTCATCACTATCCGCCAATACGGTGTTTGATTAACTGCCTCCAAGCGATTTTCACCATACTCCGTAAGAGATTGAGTGACTGCTTCAGTTGTTAACCCTGTATGTGCACTGTTAAAGTAAGAAAATAATTCTTCCTCACTTGCCCGTGTTGCAAAATCGTACTTGTTTTGAGATGGTGTAATTGTTTTCTTTGTCATTTTTGTTCGCCTCTTTTCTGATTGTTTGTGCAATCAGCTGACAGCGACCTAACCGTCAGATACTTTTGTTGATTTCATAACGATCACTACTGTCAGTGACTGCGTCGTATGACTTTTGGGGTCATCTCCGCTCATCGTCTCACCCTTTCGTGTTACTAATTTGAAAACAAAAAAAGCCCGTTGTAATTTACAACGAGGGCATAACAAAATAGCAAAAACCTCGTTGAGTTTTAGCACTGTGCAACGTAAAGAGTACATCTTAGCCACCTTATGAAGAGCCTTAATCCGGCAATTCCTGTTCTACCACGTTGGTGTCTCTCGACATTTCCGGGCAGTGGCTTATGTTTGCATAGGAGCCTCACCTAACAATTTTTCATTTTCTTAACTTTTTAAAATTACCATTACTTTACGACTATGTCAATCACTAACATTACCTATCGTCAGGAAAAAGATGATTATCAGCATTAATAATATATCTCTCCGAAACAAAAAAAAATAAAATAAAAAAAAGGTACAACTTCTATGAGTTATACCTTTTCATCATTAAATTAAAATTGAAATATATCGAAAAATAACATTTGTCAGTTTTCGTTCATTATTTCTTTTTTCTTTTTTAGCTTTTTCTTTAGTTGCTGCAGTTGCTTGTTGTTTGCTCATTGCAGACATCATTTGGTTGACTTTTTTCTGTGATGGTTTTTGACCCATTTGAGCCATCATCATTGTTAACATTTGTTCGTTAACAGGTGGGTTTTCTTGTAAGTATTTCATCATGTAACGACGTGCAATAAAGAAACCTAATGCCGCTCCCGCTAATAATGCTACTACAATTAATACAATCGCTAACCATAAACTCATTATCTGTTTCCCCCATTTCTCATTTATCTCTATTATTGTACTGTAAAAGCGCTGGTATGACAATAGCCTAGACGATGGAATCCATCGAATAGCACCGACTTACACAAAAATAAGACAACAGCTGACCGAGAAAAAACGGCAAGCTGTTGCCTCATTCTGCGTCTAACGTATCACATTATAATGCTTCGACTGTTTTAACGACGTTTTCAACGGTAAAGCCGTATTCAGCGATTACCGTGTCACCCGGTGCAGAAGCACCAAAAGTATCAACGGCAATGACTGCACCATCTAACCCAACATATTTACCCCAACCAAATGAGCTTGCCATTTCAATACCGACACGTTTACGAACAGCGTTTGGTAAAACAGACTCTTTGTATTCAGCTGATTGTTGATCAAATAGATTGAATGACGGCATGCTGACAACTGACACATCTGTTCCTTTTGCAGCAAGAGCCGCTTGGGCTTCAACTGCTAAGTTAACTTCAGAACCTGTGGCAATTAAAATTGCATCGGCGACCTCTTTTTGAGCTGGCGAGATAACATAGGCCCCTTTTAAGACACCTTCTTCAGCCTTAGCAGCAGAACCTGTAATGACTGGTAAGCCTTGGCGTGTTAAGACAAGTGACGTTGGGTGACTTTGTGACTCTAAGGCTACTTTCCATGCAGCTTTCACTTCATTACCATCAGCTGGACGAATGACAACCATGTTAGGAATTGAGCGTAAACCAGCAAGTTGTTCAACTGGCTCATGTGTTGGACCATCTTCACCAACTGCAACTGAATCATGTGTTAACACGTAAGTTACTGGTTGATGTTGAATCGCAGCTAAACGAGCAGCCGCTTTTAAATAATCTGAGAAGACGAAGAATGTTCCACCGAACACACGTAACCCACCGTGTAGTGACATCCCATTCATGGCAGCGGCCATTGCAAATTCACGCACACCGAACCAAATGTTACGTTGTTCTGGGGCATCCTTTGTAAATTGTTCATCCGTTTTAATCGTTGTGTTGTTTGATCCTGCTAAATCGGCAGAACCACCGAAGAAGAACGGTACTTTGGCTGCAATCGCGTTAATAACATCACCACTTGACGCACGTGAAGCTGTTGCCGAACCCTCAGCAAATGTCGGCATTTCTGCTTGCCAATCAGCCGGTAATTCACCTGCGAATGAGTCAATATATTGTTGCGCTAATGCTGGATAAGCAGCTTTGTATTCAGCAAATAGAGCGTTCCATTCTGCTTCAGCTTTTGCACCACGTTCAGCCACATTAGCTGTGTAGCGTGCGTATACTTCATCAGGAACAGTAAATTCAGGGTAATCCCATCCATATGCCGCTTTTGTAGCAGCAATGCCGTCAGCACCTAATGGCGCGCCGTGGACAGCACTTGTACCTTGTTTTGGTGCACCAAATCCAATAACTGTTTTAATTTCGATGATTGTTGGTTGTGTTTTGTTAGCTTTAGCAGCGGCAATTGCAGCTTCAATCTCAGCTAAATCGTTACCATCTTTAACTAACAAATGTTGCCAACCATAAGCGTCAAAACGTTTTTGCACGCTTTCTGAGAATGAACGATCTAAGTCGCCATCTAATGAAATATCGTTTGAATCGTATAACACGATTAATTTATCAAGTTGTTCGTGACCAGCTAATGAAACAGCTTCAGCTGAAACACCTTCCATTAAATCACCATCACCACATAAAGCGTATGTATAGTGATCAACAACGTTAAAGTTATCTTTGTTGTACATCCCTGCTAAATGACGTTCTGCCATTGCAAAACCGGCTGCCATTGCCACACCTTGACCTAATGGTCCTGTTGTCGCTTCGACGCCGTCTGTATGTCCAAATTCAGGATGTCCTGGAGTCAAGCTACCCCATTGACGGAAGTTTTTAAGATCTTCAATGCTTAATTTGAAGCCTGATAAGTGTAACAAGCTGTATAGTAACATTGAACCATGCCCTGCTGATAAAATAAAACGGTCACGGTTGGACCACGTTGTGTTGCTAGGGTTTACATTTAAAAAAACGCGACCATAAAGTATAAGCCATTGGAGCGGCACCTAATGGTAAGCCTGGATGTCCTGAATTAGCCTTTTGAATAGCATCCATAGAAAGAGTTCGGATTGAATTCACTGCGAGTTGATCTACTTTATCAAACATTTAAAAAACATCCTCTCAAGATATAATTATATACGTATACAGATAATTCATTTGTCTTTCTATAGTTGAAAGAACAGTAATGTATTAATTCGTACAAGCATAATTATAAACCATTTCTAGCAAAACAACTAGAGAAAAGTTCGGAAAATGCTTTTAAATTAACAATGGAAACGCTTTGCACAAAAAAACATCGATTTGAGATTATCCTCACTTCGATGCCTCGGCGATCCATTTATTAATCTTTTGCATAGTAAATCGTGTGTGCATTGCTTTTCTTTTTAACGGGAATAACAATTTCTTGTCCGACTTCTAATTTATTCTCGTGCATGATGGGATTGTGATCACTCATCCATTTAACCATATGTTGTGTTTCTTTAGCAGTTTGTGTGTAGTCTTCAGCGATAGACCAGAGATTATCAGCTTCGACAATTGTGTACGTTTCATATTTCCCCTTGCCTAAATCACCACTTGTAAATCCGACAACCAATGTGAATACAATTAAAATAGCGATTAAAACAAGGACAAAAGCAAATTTAGACCAAATACGATCAATTACTGTTTTCATTTATAAATCCCCCAATCGAATGTTTGTTCGTGTTTATATCATAAACCGAACAAACGTTCTTGTCAACAGTAAAACAGAACAAACGTTCTTGTCAACAGTAAAACAGAACAAACGTTTGTGTTTTAACAACTGTGGTGTTATACTATAGTTATTAAATAACGATACAGAGGTGTCTAATGAAACTTTCTAAACGACAAAGTGAAATTTTCGAATTTATCAAAAATGAAGTGAAAACGAAAGGTTATCCACCCTCGGTCCGTGAAATCGGTGAAGCTGTCGGTTTAGCTTCAAGTTCTACTGTTCATGGTCACCTAGAACGATTGGAACAAAAAGGTTTGATTAAACGTGACCCTTCAAAACCACGTGCCATTGAAGTTATGGATGATTCACCTAAGGTGGCAACTGTCAATATTCCCTTACTTGGAAAAGTCACTGCGGGTGTGCCAATTACGGCCATTGAAAACATCGAAGAATATTTTCCGTTACCTGAATCAATGCTTACCAGTGATGCGAACCTGTTCATGCTTAAAGTGGATGGTGAAAGTATGATTAATGCGGGCATACTCGATGGCGATAAGTTAATTGTCCGTCAACAAAATACGGCCTATGATAATGACATTGTGATTGCGATGACCGACGAAGATGAAGCAACCTGTAAACGCTTTTTCAAAGAAGAAAATCGCTTTCGTTTACAACCAGAGAACGATACGATGGCACCGATTTACTTAACAAATGTTACCATTCTGGGTAAAGTCGTTGGGGTATTCAGAGAAATGTAGTCCTTCTTCAAGTAAACAAAAAATAGCCTTCTGCCAGCATCATTCCTGGCAGAAGGCTATTTTGGTTCTATAATTTATGGTGTTGGTGAATTTTCACTGATGCCTATTTTTCCGCGAAAAAATAGCAACATTTTCAAAATCCCTATAATATTAAGTCATCACAACAAATTTATAAGGGGGATTCGACAATGTCAGCTATCACTTGTAATAATATCGCAAATCCCTCTGGAATTACAGATGAAACTATTTCTTTTCCAAAAACATGGTGTTTAACTCAGTTAATTAAAGGTGTTTTAAGCACTTGTTATTTTGGTACACTCTCTTACACTCCCTAAAACAAATAACCTTCCAACCTATCTCTTTTTAAAGAAGCTAACGCTTCTTATGTAAAGGATGTAAAACAACCTTTATCGCTTCAACTTCGATGGTAAAACGAAATTGTTTTATCTCCAAACGTGTCATCCAAACACTAGCTGCCGAAGGACAGTTTATTACTTCTGAAAAAAGATATCGCTTTTAGACAGAGTGTTTCAACAACTACTGTTAATCGTGCTTTACACCAATGGTCTCCTCAATTCAAACCGAACTATCAAA
>NZ_AODH01000014.1 GCF_000525915.1 Brochothrix campestris FSL F6-1037
TTCAAAACGCAACCGGGGTTGTGTTTAAAATGTAACCTGTTGGCGCTTTTGTTTCTACAAAGCTGTATTTGCCTGGCGCTAAATCGTTAACCGTTACTTTTCCTTCGTCGTCCGCTTTTACTGATGCAACAACCGCATCAGTTTCATCGATTACATCGAAGGCTGCTCCTGCTAATGGTTTGCCGTCGGCATCTGTTTTTAGTAATGTTGCTGTGCCTTGATAGTTCACAAACGCGCCTGTTTCAATCACTTTTGGCTCGCCTGCTTGCTCTGCTTTAATTTCAAACGCAACCGGGGTTGTGTTTAAAATGTAACCTGTTGGCGCTTTTGTTTCTACAAAGCTGTATTTTCCTGGTGCTAAATCGTTAACCGTTACTTTTCCTTCGTCGTCCGCTTTTACTGATGCAACAACCGCATCAGTTTCATCGATTACATCGAAGGCTGCTCCTGCTAATGGTTTGCCGTCGGCATCTGTTTTTAGTATTGTTGCTGTGCCTTGGTAGTTAATTACTTCACCTACATCCAACACTGTTGGTTGGCCTGCCTGTGTTTCACTAATTTCAAAGTCGATTGGAGTCGTGTTTAAGATGTAGCCTGTTGGTGCTGTTGTTTCGATAAAGCTGTATTTGCCTGGTGCTAAGCCAGCAACTGTTACTTCACCCGCTTCATCTGAAGTCGCTGTTTTCACAAGTACGCCCTCTTTATCTACAATGTTAAAGACTGCATTCGCTAGTGGCTTATGGTCTGCCGTTTCTTTATGTAAACGAACAGTTCCTTGATAATTGGCTAACGTTCCTAGTTCAACGATAGCGGGTTCATTATCTGTTGCTGCCGTAATCACAAACGGTTGTTCGACCGTATTTCTAATGTAGCCCGATGGTGCCTTTGTTTCTGTCACAGTATAGTCCCCTGGTGCAAGATGAGTTACTTTGATAACGCCATCTTTGTCAGAGGTAACCGTTTTAACGATGTCACCCGCTGCCTTTTTAATGGTGAACTCTGCATCGGCTAGTGGATGACCTTCAGTATCAGTTTTCGTTAAAGTCATGCTACCTTGATAGTTTACTAACGAACCTACTTCTACTAATTGAGGCTCACCTACTTGCTTATCTTTAATTTCAAACGGTTTTTTAGCTGTATTCAAAATATAACCCGGTGCTGCATTCGTTTCGACAAAGTTATAGCTACCTGGCGCTAAACCACTGACATAAACTTCACCTTTGTCATTGGATACTCCTGATTTGATCACATTATTATTAGCATCAACAATATCAAATGCCACATTTTTAATCGCTTTTCCTTCTGCATCTGTCTTAACTAGTTTTGCTTTCCCTTGATAGTTGAAAAACGTTCCTAAATCGATTGTAACCGGCGTTATGGCTGTTGTTTCATCAATTGTAAACGGTGTTTTTGTCGAATCTAGGATATAACCGTCTGGTGCCTTGTCTTCTACTAAATAATATGAACCAGGCACAAGATTATTAATATTGATTTGGCCTTTATTGTCTGAAACGGCTGTTTTAATTGTTTCATCACTACTGTTAACTACTTTATATGTTGCGCCTGCTAACGGTGTGCCATCAGCGGCTGTTTTTGTTGCTTTAATACTACCTTGATAATTTGTCATCGTAACTGTCGTTGGAACCATTGTACCATCTGCATTTAATGCCACTGTAAACGGTTGTGGTGTTGTGTTTAGCACATAACCAATTGGTGCTCCAACTTCTTTTAATTGATAATCACCTTCGATTAAACCTTCTATCGCTAACTGCCCGTTAGTATCAGAGGTTAAATTCGGGAACACGATGTTTCCATCTTTATCAAGTACATTAAAGACTGCTCCCGCTAAGCCTGTGCCCGCTTGATTAATCTTTTTAACTGTTACTAATGTTTTCGGATTTTCGACTGTCAAATCCATCATCGGATTTTCAGTTGTAACTTTGACAGTTACTTTTTTACCTGCAGCATAAGCTGGGTTAAGTGAATAACCTGCCGGAGCATCCATTTCTTTAATAAGATAGTCACCCGCACGTAAACCGTTAAATGTTAATGTTCCATCTGCGCCGGTTTTACCTGAACGCAAGGCCGTTTTTCCTGTTTTATCGTAAACGACAAAGGTTGTATCTGCAATCGCTGCCTTTGTTGTTTCATCAATTTTAGTGATTTTCAAACCACCGCGTACACCTACAATATCACCCGAACCGGATGATAGTTGCACGGTAATTTCTTTGGAGTGCTTTTGAATTTGCATTGTTACATTATCGCCTGTCATTTCAACTACATTGTTTACCTTTTCACCATTATCAGCATCAATGACTGACGAATAGTTTAATACATAAGGACGATCGATTGTTTTTAAGAATTCCAACTCGAAACTTTGCTTCCCTGTTGATCCATCTGTACTAATCGTTAACTTGTAGTCAACACCTTCTACTAGCGGCGTATCTGTTTTCGCTGTGATACCACTATTGGCAGATACATCAGTTGGATATAAGTGGAAAGAGTCTTGATCTAATACTTGATTAGATGTTGGATCATCTTTGATTTTGTAATTTTTAACAGTTGACTGGTTACGATTGATTGTAATAACCCAGTCAATTTTATCACCCTCTTGTTTCCCTGCTTTATCAACAAGAAATTGACCATTTGGCACTGATACTGTTGCTGTTAGCGGATAGTCAGTACCATCATTCGTAAATGTTGCTGTATTATTATACTTCTCTACTATTATTTGACCTGCAAGCGAGGTTTTAAACTCTAAAGCAACTGAACTTTCATTACCTTTAAACGCTTTTGTAAATACTACCTCAATGGTATAATTGTTTGCTGCTGTTGGTGTTGTTAACGTATACTCACTCGGATCAAGTGCGACACCTTTAACAACTTTTCCGTTTTTTGTAACACTATAATGATATACCTGTGCTGATTTATCAACATAAACCTGATTCGTTGCTGTTGTTTCATCAAAAGGAATTTTATCTGTAATTTTGGCATTATTCAAATCAGCTCGGTTATAGTTTGCATTAATGAGCCATGTGATTTCTTTTGTTTGTGCATTATAACTACCTGACTTTGAACCATTACTCAATGTTTCTGCTGGAGCAGTATAATCTTTCGAACTGGTCGAATTATAGTTTTTACCATCTTCACTCGTCCATGATAATTGTGCTGTGTTATCATATTTAGTTGTCTTATTAGCAAATGCTTCGTAATGTGTTTGATACGTTAGAATGAATTGATGGTTTGTCGTTGCATAGTTACCAATGAAGGTGATATCAAAACCAGTCTTATCGCCTGTTTTTGCTGTCAACGTGTAATCTGTTCCTTCTTTTAATACTTTATCACTCGCACTCTTATCAACTAATTTTAGTGAATTAGGTACTAACGTTAACGCGTTGCTACTAAAAGTATCATTTATCTTCATATTTTTCATTGTATAACCTGTCGTATTTAGTGTCATTTTCCAGTTGACTGTTTCGGCATCGTTATCTGATCCATCGATTTCTTTAATAATACTACTCTGAACAGAACGACCATTAACCACTACGTCCTCAGACGTAGGTGCTGACACTGTATTTTTAAAGTTACTTTCAGTAGTAACAATACCCGCATCTTTAATGCCATACTTGATGGCATATGCCGATGTCACGTTATTTTTGAAGCTAATTGTAAAGCCATTATTACTTGCATCGTTCGCTGTTTTAATGTCGTATTGGCTGGCATCTAACGGCGTATTACTAATCGTTTCCTTCCCGTTTTCATCAATCGAGACGGGGTAAATTTTCACATCAGATAGACTGCCGATTAAAATCATCGAATTCGTAAATTTATCGGTGATAGTCGCCTGTTCTTTGGCAATCGGCTGCTCATTATAATTATATCTAACTGTATAATAATGTCCTAAGTTGCTAGAACTATAACCGGTTTCTTCTTTAGCTAATGCTTTACCATATTTTGCACTGACACTGGCAGCAGAAGTAGCTACTTTATTTGTGCCAGTTAAAGTCGCCGTATTTTTAAATGTTTGTACTCCTGTTAATTTGTCGGCATTATTAATTTTTGTATCGTAGAAAATTCGATACGCCTTGTTGATGGTTGAATCTTTAAACGTAACAGTGCCACCACTAACCGTATACTTGCTCGGGTCAACGAGTGCACCTTTTTCAATTCCACCCTTAACATCAACAAATAATTCATACACGCTGACCTTAGTAATACTTAAACTACTCGGAACAGCATCTGTCACAACTGCATTAGCAATCGTGTCTAAACTCGTATTAATGTCGACTGTCCATTGTACATTTAAAGAATTATATTGCTTATCTAGCTTTCCTTCTTTGCTAATATCAGTTCCTTTTTCTGGCTTATATGTAATCGGAACGCTTATGTTCTTTTCAGCAAGTGGAAAAACAATTTCTTGCTCAACTTCACCTACAATTTTTTCTTTATTGAATTTCGTTGTTACTTTAATATGACCTTTTACATTTGAACGCGTAGCTGCTTCATCTGATAATGTAATCACGACATTACCATCCGTGCCAATTACATAGTTACCAAGAACGGCACCATCTGAATCGAGCATCTCACCTTTGACAGTGGACAACATCTTGAAGACATTTGGCAATTGGAACTCATATGTATCACCCGCCACGATATCTAACTCATCCGGAAGATCCCAAGTGAAGTCGATTGTGACATCATCATCAGTTGTCGCCGGATTACTCGTTGTAAATGGCTTGCCTGTTTTATCTGTTACTGCCACTGCTGTAATAATGTTTTCTGTGATTTTATGTGGCTCACGTGCTGCACTAGCAATGTCGACTGCTTTCAGAGCGGTCTTTTTCACTGCTTTTTCAGCAGGTACTATTGTTTTTTCAGTTGATGTTGTCGCTGATTCCTCTGCCTTAACCGTTTTCTCATCCGTTGACTCCGTATCACTGGCACCGGAATCAGATGCTATATCGCTCATTGAATCCGAACTATCAGCGTCTGATTCGCTGTCCGTTTGCGTTGTTTCCTTACTCGCAAACGTTTTAACAATACTTTGCTCTCCACTTAAAAACGTTAACAAGACAGTATCCGCTACATTCTCTGTCGCTTGATATGTCGCTTTGTAAGTTAATACGTATGCTCCGTCTGCCTCATTACTGTCATCAATGTCGAGCTTGAGTTCGTCGTCCTCGATGAGATAACGTCCAACATCTTTTTGGGCATCATTAAATACAGTGCCATTTTCAATTACCTTCCCCTGTAATTGAATTGGTACTGTTAATGATGTCGACTTATCATCTTTCCCTGGTGTCCATGTAAATCCCATTTTTACATAGACTGTTTGTCCGTCCGTTAACGTCTCAACATCTTGTTCAGCTTCTTCCGTTGCTGACACAATAACATCGTCAATTACCGGACCCGTTTGTGTCGTACTCGCCGTCACTACCATGTTGGCTGTGACTGTTTGTGCGATAAACATAACCAACACAAATAAAACAAAACTCTTTTTAAGTTTCTTAATCATCCCTATATTTCCCCCTGTATTCATAATTATCCCTTAGAAATATCACTTAACCCGTATCGTTGTCAGTAACCCCTTACTAACAACACTAGAGGAAATTAATTATCCCGAACTAACTTCCTTTTATAAGTATAGCGATTTAATTAAATAATTAAAAGATACTTTCTCACTAAATAACGTAGGTCTTTATTCCTTATTTTACTTGTAAAGTGATAAAAGAAACTCATTCACGCTCTATTATGTCACTAACTAGACATAAATAACCACTTTTTTCATCACTTTGCATACGCTAGCTATACAAATATTTTATTTTATGATAAACAAAAAAATCCTGACAGCTAAGCTGTCAGGATTTTTCACTTTTATAATGGGCTGTGGGGGGCTTGAACCCTCGACCCGCTGATTAAGAGTCAGCTGCTCTACCAACTGAGCTAACAACCCGATAATTTCTCTTTACACGCTTTATTATAGCACTTTCACTCAGAGATGCAAGCCCGTACTCACTTACTAATATAAACTGCTTGTTGTCCCATTTGTTTCCAGGCAGCAATAAAGTCTGAGCGCTTAAGTTGTTGCTTTTTTTCACCATATGGATTGTTAATGTAAATATGCGTTTGATCGAACCCCGTGATGACAACAGAATGCATATCGTACGTCATTTCTAACGTTTCAGTTGGCGTCTGCCATTCTTGCATCGAAGTCACCGGAGTAAATGAACTGGTCGTAATAATCCAAACGGGATACCCTTCTAGCACAGCTGCCAACACCTTTTCAAACGATTCTCCCGAAATATCACGGACACGGTCACTCGCAACATATTGCTTAGCTAGGGTTGCTATCGGTTCATGATACACCCCTATACCCGGAGTATCTCCTGACACACTCCCAACAAATCCTTCATGTGGATTGCCTTTTTGACCATTATCATATGTTAATGGCACAGTTGGTATTCGTTGAGCCAATTCATTTTTTGTGACTGTCACCCCCTCATAATTAAGCAACATAGCCAAACTCGTTACCTCGCAACCGTTAAATAATCGTGGTGCATCCATTTGATTGATTAAGGGTACATCAAGTTGTTGCGCTTGTTGCTGTTGTTTTTTTTTTCACTTGTCTTTGCTTAATCCGTTCGATAGTTTTCGCATAGTCCGAAGTGTCCGTGAGATGAGTAGCTGTTTTTAATACCGCCTCAGCCTTTGCGATATCTGCTGTTGTTAAGTTTTGCTCTGCCTTCGTTAATGCTTGTTCGATTTGGACGACAGCATTCGTTTTTTCAGCTTTCTTCGCCTCTATTTGTTCTCGTATCGCAAACACAAATAATACCACCATAATGAGACTAATCGCAGTCATCATTAGGCGTCCCCTTTTATTGGAAAACATCAATGTTTCCCTCCCTATCCTAAATTATCCCCGTGCAATCCCCATTACACGTTTTTGTTTCACATGAAACGTAATATTACTCTCCTTAACTTTATCACATTTTTATTTTTGAGCAATTAAAAAAAACCGTACACACTAATGATATGTACGGTTTTCAATCACCTTATTTAGACCAAACATCCGTTAAAACAATTGTTTGGACACGATCTGGTCCAACAGAGAACATTGAAACAGGTACTTTTGTAATTTCGGCGATACGTTCGATATAACGCTGCGCATTAACTGGTAATTCTTCAAACGATGTGACACTTGTAATGTCTTCGCTCCAACCTGGAAGTTCTTCATAAACAGGTTCACATAAAGCTAAATCTTTTAAGCTTGCAGGGAATTCACGTGTGATTTCACCTTTATAGTTATAAGCGGTACAGATTTTAACTGTTTCAAGACCTGATAAAACATCTAACAACATGATTGATAAATCGGTTAAACCACTCACACGGCAAGCATGCGATACAACCACTGAATCAAACCAACCAACACGACGTTTACGTCCTGTCACTGTGCCATATTCATGACCAATTTCACGAATACGATCGCCAATAGCATCGTCTAACTGCGTTGGGAATGGACCATCACCAACACGTGAACTGTATGCTTTAACAACACCAACTACGTAATCAATTTTAGAAGGACCTACACCTGAACCGTTAGCCACACCACCGGCAGTTGGGTTAGAAGATGTCACGTAAGGATATGTACCTTGATCGATATCTAACATTACGCCTTGAGCACCTTCAAATAAGACACGTTTATTCTCATCAAGAGCATCGTTTAAGATAACTGATGTATCACACACAAGGTCTTTGATTTTTTGACCATATTCATAAAATTCTTCGAAAATTTCTTCGAATGTAAAGCCTTCTACTTCATAAAAGCGCTCAAACAAACGATTCTTTTCACCCAAATTGTACATTAATTTTTCTTTAAACACTTCTTTGTCTAACAAATCAATCATTCGAATACCAACACGTGATGCTTTATCCATGTATGCAGGTCCGATTCCTTTGTTTGTTGTACCAATTTTGTTATCGCCACGACGTGCTTCATCAGCCTCATCTAAACGAATATGGTACGGTAAAATCACATGTGCACGGTTGCTAATACGCAATGTTGATGTATTAACACCTTTGTCTTCTAAGTATTTCATTTCGCGAAGAAGAGACTTCGGATTGACAACCATTCCGTTACCGATAATGCTTAACTTATCATCATAAAAAATCCCTGATGGAATCAACTGTAATTTATATGTTTCGCCACCAAATTTGATTGTATGACCGGCGTTATCGCCACCTTGATAGCGCGCAATAACTTGAGCTTGTTCACTTAAAAAATCCGTGATTTTACCCTTACCTTCGTCACCCCACTGTGTTCCTACTACAACAACTGAAGACATCCAAACACCTCATTCAAAATTTTTATACTATACATTTTATCCACCCTCGATTATACAACGTTTCAATCGAAAGGTCAACTGTTTCACGAACATTATTCCCTCGCAATCGTGATTCTGTTCGTTTTTAAGCATAAATTTGTTATTTCATAGAGAAAGACTGCCAATTTATCGTTAACAGCCTTAACCTCTTATTTTAAACTTTCGCCATCTTTGGCGTTACCCATCATAAAAATAGCCACGGCACAGACCGCAATTGGAATTAAAGCGACTAAAAAGATGGTTGAAACACTCGAAGCCATTGCATCAACAATTGGATTCAATACTTCGTCAGGAATTTTGGCCCGTGATGAGGCTTCAAACAATTGTTGTGTATTGCCAAACTGAGCAAGATCGACCTTTACGCCTGCAAATGCTTCGCTCATTTTCGTTGCAAACGTATTTGTTTGCAGTGCACCAAAAGCTGCAATCCCAATCGTCATCCCAAACGAACGCAAGAATGAGTTCGTTGATGTCGCACTGCCACGGAAGCGACCTTCAAGATTATATATTGAAGCCGTTGGTAAGACTGAGAATGAAAAACCAACACCAATACCAGCAATCGCCATGTATGTACTCAATAACACACGCGATGTTTCAGCCGAAATCGTTGCAAGCAAGAGCATACCGATAAAGAAGATGACAATTGACGCACTCATTAAGTGACGAAATTTCACGCGGGTTAGCAAGCTACCTCCGACACCACTACCAAGGACTGAACCAATCATCATTGGCATTAAAATAAAGCCCGCGTTAGTAGCACTTCCGCCGTATACCGCTTGCACAAAAATCGGAATGTACACCGTTAATATAATAAAGGTCGCACCGTAAAAGAAGGCTGCAATTTGGGCGGTTAAGAAGAGGCGACGTTTGAACATCCAAAACGGTAAAATCGGATCGACGGCGCGTTTTTCGGCCCAAATAAAGAGCAGTGCAAATACCACAAAGATAATGGCTAAAATTAACATCGGCACAGATACCCAAGCAAAGGTGTTGCCACCTAATTCCAAACCAAACATGAGGCTGACGACTGCAATGACAAGTGTTGCCGCTCCGAGCCAATCGACCACTTGTTTTTTGGGCGCGGTCGCTTCTTTATAAAAGATGCTCATTAAAACGATGACAACCAGACCGATTGGAACATTAATGTAAAAGACCCAATGCCAGCTAAAGCTATCAGTAATGTACGCCCCGAGTAACGGCCCCATTACACTTGATAAACCAAAGACGGCTCCTAACATCCCCGTCATTTTACCACGTTGTTGTGGTGGGAAAATATCATAGACGATGGTAAAGGCAATCGGCATTAACGCACCGCCACCAATCCCTTGAATGGCACGGAAAACACTTAATTGAATCATGCTATCAGCAATCCCACAAAGCATTGATCCAATTAAAAAGACCACGAGTCCAAAGATAAAGAAACGTTTACGACCATACATGTCAGATAATTTACCGAAAATCGGCATCCCAGCCATCATCGTCACCATGTACGCTGCTGTTACCCAAACAAAATGATCTAATCCACCCAAATCGGATACAATCGTACCCATTGCAGTTGCGACAATCGTATTATCCATCGCTGACATTAAAATGCCGAGCAATAAACCGACAACAACCCACTTAATATGACTTTTTTTCATCGTTTACACCTCTTATCAATTTTTTCTTTCAACAAATAATTCATTATAGCACTACTTCTTACCAGCACTCGTTCATTTTCTGCTCATTATTTTTCAAAAAATGAATATTAACTAAAAAAGTCCGACACAAGGTCAGACTCTTTAGTTGTTATGCCCCCATCGGTGGCATATCGTCTCTCACAACGAGATCAACAAATTTGTTATATTCTTTCACGAAGGCAAGTTGTACTGTTCCGACTGGACCATTCCGTTGCTTCGCAATAATAATTTCAATCGTGCCGTTATCTTCCTCAGCAGCTTCGCGGTCGTAATAATCTTCACGATATAAAAAGGCAACGATATCGGCATCTTGCTCAATTGAACCAGATTCACGAATATCCGACATCATCGGACGTTTATCTTGACGTTGCTCAACCCCACGTGATAATTGTGAGAGCGCAATAACTGGCACTTCAAGTTCACGCGCAAGCTGTTTTAACGTTCGCGAAATTTCAGATACTTCTTGCTGACGGTTTTCACCGCCACCAATACCACTCCCTTGAATAAGTTGCAAATAATCAATCACGATCATACCTAAACCGTGTTCTTGTTTTAAACGACGGCATTTGGAACGAATTTCATTGACGCGAATACCTGGTGAATCATCAATGAAAATATTTGTACTCGATAGCGTGCTAATAGCCAACGCTAATTTACGCCATTCTTCATCATTCAATTTACCGGTCCGCATGTTTTGGGCGTCGATATTTCCTTCGGCACAAAGCATCCGGTTAATCAATTGACTCGCCCCCATTTCCAAACTGAAAATGGCGACTGTTTCATTCGTCTTAATCGCGGTGTTTTGCGCAATATTCAAGGCAAAGGCTGTTTTACCAACCGAAGGACGGGCCGCAACAATAATTAAATCGTTACGCTGAAACCCTGCCGTCATCCGATCAAGTTCTTTGAATCCGGTTGGTAAACCGGTAATATCACCTTCACGGTTACTCAATAGCTCAATGTTATCGTAGGCTTCTGATAGAACATCGGTAATGTTTTTAAACTGACCGACATTTTTACGTTGGGCTACTTCAAGAATGCGACGTTCAGCATCATCAACTAAGGCTTCGACTGATTCTTCATTGGCAAAACCACTCGTTGCAATCTGTGTGGCGGTATTGATTAAACGACGTAATAACGCCTTTTCTTCAACGATTTCAATGTAGTAAGCAATATTAGCCGCGGTTGGAACAGACACGGCTAAATCTGTTAAATAAGTGATACCACCAATATCTTCAATTAAACCTTGTGATTTTAACATTTCACTGACAGTGACGACATCGAGCGCTTTGCCCTGTTCGTTCATCATTACCATCGCTCTAAAAATATGTTGATGGGCTTGGCGATAAAAATCTTCGGGTTGCAAGACTTCAGCCGCGGTAATTAACGCATTTGGCTCGATAAAAATAGCACCAATAATCGCCTGCTCGGCCTCATTATTTTGTGGTGGTGTTCGATCGATATTTTCCATCAGGCAACTCCTTTCATCGCTTGTTTCATGCTCTTATTTTTCTTCACTAACATGCACATTGAAAATCGCCTCAACGTCATGGTGTAGTTTTACAGGTACTTTCGTAACGCCTAAAGAACGAATTGGATCCATCGTCATTTTACGTTTATCAATTTTAATGCCGGCTTGCTTTTCTAGACCTTGCACGACTTGTTTCGATGAGACTGAGCCAAAAACACGACCATCTGCCCCTACTTTTGCTTTTAATTCAACGGTAACAGCTTCTAATGTTGCTTTTAAACGTTCGGCTTTCGCCACTTCTTCCGCCGCTAATTTATCCGCTTTTTTTTTCTTTCGCTTTTAATGTGCTGATACTGGCTGCATTGGCTTCTTGTGCCACACCTTTTTTGATTAAAAAGTTATGCGCATAACCATCTGGCACCTCTTTAATATCGCCTTTTTTACCTGTACCTTTTACATCTTTAAGTAGAATAACTTTCATTTTATTCTTCTCCCTTCCAATAAGCATCGATGGCTTCTTTTAGACGGTTTTCAGCTTCCAATACGCTACTTTCTTCTATCTGAGTTGCTGCATTCGAAAGATGGCCGCCACCACCGAGCATTTCCATAATAATTTGGACGTTAATTTCACCTAACGACCTTGCACTAATACCAATTCTACCATCTTCACGTTTGAAAATAACGAAGGATGCACCGACACCTTCCATCCCCAGCATTCGGTCAGCTGCTTGTGCCGCCAACACGTTGTTATAAGGGGCGTCATCCGGCCCGCTCGTAATGGCCATATCTTCATGGTAGAAATTCATTGTTTCAATTAAACGGTTACGTTTAATAAAGGTGTCGAGGTTTTCTTTTAAAAATTGTTGAACTAATACCGTATCTGCACCAAGTGAGCGTAAATATGACGCCGCATCAAATGTACGCGAACCGGTCCGTAACGTAAAGTTTTTCGTATCTACCACAATACCTGCTAACATTGCGGTTGCCTCAATCGCCGAAATCGATGTTCCCGATGGTTGATATTCAAACAACTCTGTAATCAACTCAGCAGTCGATGAGGCGTATGGTTCAATATAGACGAGCACTGGATTCGGATGTGTAATAAAGTTCTCTGAGCGACGATGATGATCAATAATAACACATTGATCAATCAATTCGAGCAGTTCATTCGCTTCCACCATCGCTGGATTATGTGTGTCAACTACCACCAACAAGGTGTTTTTCGTAATATGATTTTTCACCTTCTGCGGTGAAATAAGATTGCGCGTGACATCCGTGTTCTTATCAATCTCACTCATCAATCGTTGCACATCGTCATTTAACATTTCGGTATCAACGACAACATAAGCATCCTTGCCATTCATTTCAGCAATTTTTCGAATCCCTAAACAAGAACCGATAACATCCATATCAGGGAAGCGATGACCAACAACGACGACATTATCACTTTGTGAAATAAGTTCTTGCAACGCTTGTGAAATCACACGGGCACGTACGCGTGTTCGTTTTTCCATCGGGTTTGTTTTCCCACCATAAAAGCGGACTTTGCCTTCAGGTTGCTTAATGACGACCTGATCGCCACCGCGACCGAGCGCTAAATCAAGTGAAGACTGACTTAACTCCGCCAACACCGTTAAATCAGCATCATTGTAAGCTAAACCGATACTTAAGGTTAACGGAATGTTCTTCTTCGATGTTTTTTCACGAATCGTATCTAAAATGGCAAACTTTGTTTTCTCAAGTTCTTCTAAAGTTGAATGACGCATAACAACCGTATATCTTTCTGAAGACATTCTCTTTAGAAAAATAGCATGTGTTCGTGACCATTGACCCAAGGTTGACGTTACAATGTTATTCAAAGCACCTCGGCGACGATCATCCATTCCCTGTGTCCATTCATCATAATTATCTAAGAAAATAACGCCAATAACAATTTGACTGTCTTCATTTTCTTGCACCAAATCTTCAAGCTTATTCGTATTTTGTAAATAGACAATTCGATCAACTTTATTAACGGTTAACTCAAAGTATTGGTTATGCCAAAAAATAGTCTGTGTCTGTTTTGCAGGTGCGGCTTGAATAAAATCCCACAATTCAGTTTCTTCGTCTCGTAAAGATGAACCTAGTATTTGCTCATTTTTGAAATATCGTGCCATATAATCGTTCAACCATTCAATTTCAGCTGCTTGATTGTACATAATTAAACCTAAAGGCATATCACTCACAGCTTGTTGCTCCGCTGTATGTACACGTTGTGTTAGTTCATCCGTCGTTTGCTTAATTTTACGATTCAGTCGTAATTCGGCAAATATAAGGATAACTAACACACTTGCTGCAACAATGAGAAACGGAAAAACCAACCACCAATGGTATATTTCTGATAAAATTGCCAGGACAACAAAGACGATGACGACGATATATATCAGAAAGCGTAAATCGCGACGTTGTTTATATGATGGCATCATTTCAACTCCACTCTATTCTGTTTCCTAATTACTCTTGTAATTTTACCACAATCATCACCTGATTTGCACCCGAGCTCTTATATCCTTATTTCACTAAGAGTGAGTGCCCCTATTGTAGGCAGATACATCAGGTTTCATTATCGTAAAATAGACTTTTGATTAACAATACAAAAATAGGCAAACCTTTCCCTAAATGTTATGATAGAGATTGAAATATGGAAGCTTCTCACTAATTTTAAAAAGGAATGAATACATGTGTCTACGGTAAAAAACTCAGCTTACTATGAACATTTAAAAAAGATTGCCATCGCTATTATCGCTGCATTTTTATGCGCAATAAGTATGAAATTGTTTTTAATTCCAGCCAAAGTTTACGCTTCTGGCATTAATGGGGCTGCTCAATTGGTAGTCGATATTTTCCATGACTTTTTCCATGTTAATTTAGATCTCGGTCTACTTATTTTAGTACTCAATTTACCAATCATTTGGTTAGGATGGACAAAAGTCGGCAAATCACTGACCTTATACAGTTTCATTGTGATTGGGATTACCTCGTTCTTCATTTCAGTCTTACCCACTTATGCGATTTCATCTGATATCATCCTCAACTCTATTTTTGGTGGTGTTATTTCTGCTGCCGGTGTTGGTATTGCTTTAAAACACGGAATTTCAACTGGTGGATTAGATATCATCGCACTGTACTTAGCCCGAAAAAAAGATACCCCGACAGGGCGCTACTTTATGATTTTAAATGGCATTATCATCGTCGCAGCTGGTGCTATCTTTAATTGGCAAAACGCCTTGTATACGTTGGTTTCACGCTATGTAAACAGTTATGTCGTTGATTTGATTCATACGAATTATCAAAAATTAACAGTCTTTATCATAACGCCACATGCCGACCTCGTCGTATCAGCTATTCAACAAAAATTCGACCGCGGTGCGACGATTATTCCGGCCTACGGTGGCTACTCTAAAAAACCGATTTATTCAATTATGATGGTTGTGAGCAATTATGAAATTTATGAGATTGAGCGCACCATCAAAAGCGTCGATCCTACAGCCTTTATCGATATCGTTGAAACACGTCGCTTAAATGGCTATTACCATAGTGAAGAAGAACAAACTAATTCATTAGAAATACGAAAACAACGGAAAGATAGCTTTAAAAAACGACAAAGTAAAGAGAACCACCGTGAATACCGCCGTCGCACACGTCGTCGTTCACAACGTAATGGTGGCAAGCCACAACCATTACATCATAGTGAACATTACCAAGCACGCGGTAAACACTCATAAAATCGACTAGGGGGCTACCAACCATGACAATTTATTTCATCAAATCATTACAGCTAGAACTAACAAACAACACACGCCAAATATTAACAGATAGCGAGATTGAACAGCTCCTGACACACTTCGGTTCGACCAACCCGCTATTACGTGACACGATTTTTCACCCGTTATGTAGCAAACTGATTACAGCGAATATTTTAACAAGACAACAAAAAAGAACATTAACTAAACGACTACTTACAAAAGACTATTTATTTAAAAATATCTCTTTGCACGCTAGTGACGCTATCTTTCAACGAATTGATAGTTTAGTCATGTTAAATCAACTGATTGCTAATGACAATACAGTCGCTAACTTTCTATTATCTGATCAATTAGAAGATACCGCAACAGCGTTAATCAAGTACATGTCAGAAGAAACCGATTATCGGGGGTTCATTTTTGAAGGCGGAAAAGGTATGGCCCTGTTCTACGTTACGTTGGCCGAATTACTCACAACAAGCATTCAACATCCGCAACTTTCGGACTCTACAAAATACGAGCTCGTTAAGCATTTCTTTAAAATATATAGTCAACGCAGTCACCATTTTATTTATAATGAAGAACAAGCGCTTGCGAATACCATCTTAACCTTTACAAATATCATTCCTAGCATGGAAGTTAACATCATCACAGATATCGCTCAATGGCATCCTGAGACGCTTTTTACCTCTGCAGAGCACGTTGCCTCTTTCTATAACAAGAAACGGCTGGAGCAGGCATTGATGGCACATAATCAACACTTATCCATCAGATTGAATACCTAGAACGACGTTTATCTTCAGACCAACTTATCCACAAACGGATAAGTTTAACACCGAAAAAAAGCAACGAGTCTCTCATCAGAGATTCGTTGCTTTTTTTACAACTGAGTTGTCCACTTGTGGATAACTCTCAGATTACAGACAATATCTATTTAAACTTCTTTTTCTGTAAAAATAGGATAAGCGATTTTGCCTACAAGATGGTACAGCTGAATAGAAATGCTGTTGAACAAGCTGATTCACTTTCGTTCCTCTAGTTTAATCAATCACAAACTTTCAAGCTCGCTCTTACTTTCAATCAAAAAAAATCACTTCCAAGTGGAAGTGATTTTTTCGTCAACTTATTTTTCTTCAGCGACAAATGGTAATAAAGCCACTTGACGAGCACGTTTGATCGCGATTGTAAGTTTACGTTGGTATTTAGCGCTTGTTCCAGTTACACGACGTGGTAAAATTTTACCGCGTTCTGAAATGAATTTTTTAAGCATATCAACATCTTTGTAATCGATGTATTCGATGTGGTTCGAAGTAAAGAAACATACTTTTTTACGACGACGTCCACCTCTGCGTTGTCCTGCCATAGTTATTAACCTCCCTTAGTTTATTGTTAGAATGGTAAATCATCGTCAGAAATATCGATTGGCTTGCCATCACTTGCAAATGGATTGCTGAAAGCAGGCTTGCTCGATTGTTGAGACTCTTGATTGTACGCATTTCCTTGATTTGATTGTGGCTGTTGATTTCCACCGCTATAAGAACTGTTGTTATTATAACTATTGCCGCCTTGATTGTTACCACCCGTACCTGAATTTCCTGCGCTAGCATTACGCGGCTCTAAAAATTGGACACTTTCAGCGACCACTTCAGTTACATACACACGACGACCATCATTTGATTCATAATTACGCGTTTGTAAACGACCATCTACACCTGCCAAGCTTCCTTTTTTAAGAAAGTTAGCAACGTTTTCTGCCGCTTTTCGCCAAACAACACAGTTAATGAAATCAGCTTCTCGATCCCCTTGTTGATTCGTAAACGTACGATTTACAGCTAGTGTAAATGTGGCTACAGCTGCACCAGCTGGTGTGTATCGAAGTTCAGGATCCTTAGTTAAACGACCCACAAGAACAACACGATTCATCATCAGACACAACCCCCTCTACTTTTAGTGATCTTATTATTTATGCTTCGTCTAAACGAACTACCATATGACGGATAACGTCTTCACTGATTTTAGCTAAACGGTCAAACTCTTGACCAGATACAGCATCTTCAGATTTGATTGTTACCAATTGGTAGAAACCGTCTTTAAAATCGTTGATTTCATATGCCAAACGGCGTTTACCCATATCTTTTACTTCGATGACTTCTGCACCTTCAGCAAGGATACCGTTGAAACGTTCGAAAACAGCTTTTTTAGCGTCTTCTTCAATGTCTGGGCGTACAATGTACATAATTTCGTACTTTCTCATCGTCTTTCACCTCCTTATGGACTATGCGGTTCTATGACAAGTCATAGAACAAGGAATAATTTTCATTACTCACATCTACGAATTATATCACACCTCTTAGGTATGAGCAACTAAGCTTTTTTTAAATTCACCGTTTATATTGCTTTTCCAAAAGAAAAAACTTATCAAAAAGCTTAATTTGATAAGTTTCCCACTACTTTTATGAAATTTTTTGATGATTTTGGAACGTCAATACCGCTTCGACACGGTTATGCACATTCAGTTTCTTCAAAACACTGCTCACATGGTTTTTTACTGTATTTTCTTTTATGTTAAGTTCTTTTGAGATTTCGTTGTTTTTTTTGCCCTTTAGCCATCAATTTCAACACTTCATATTCACGACTTGTTAAACGTAATTGCATCGCATAACTAATGTTATCCGCTGCAGATTCTTGGTGATTTACCGTGAAATAATCAATGTATGGATCCACAAAGATGCGATTTTCCATCATCGTACTAATCGCAAAATTCAAACCTAACGTATCCATGTTAAAGGTTAATAAACCTTTAACACCATCTTCTATGCTCGAATCAATTTCTGCTTTCGAAAATTTAGAGGCAATATAACCCACAATTAAATCTTCTGCTTTTAAATAAGCTTTAATTTCATCGGTAATTCCTTTATCTGAATTAAGTAACACGATATCTTGAGCACCTTTGACATTTTCTTTTAAGGATTCTAGCGTTAAATCCGCTGAGCTTAGCGTATGCTCTGTTTGCGCTAAAATAATTTTCAAACCTTCTGAATAAATATGATTACACCCTGCTAAAACAATATGTCCCAATTAAAAAATCCCCTTTTTATTGTCATCTTTTTGAATAATATCCCATGAATATTTTTTTACATTACACGACAGATTGTTCCCTTTACAATCTATCAGTTAGACGTTTCCTTATTTGTCTACAAGCTTACAAATATGTCTAGTCATGGTATCTAACTATTGTAGGACTATCTGTATCATTGCTCCTGAGATGTTATCCCATTTTAACATTACTCCTTTACAATAACTAGCCTAACATATTTATTAAATACAACATTATAATAACACCTTAATATTATTCAATTTATTATAACGCTTTTTAACTAGTTTTTTCAATACATAATCTGAATATTTTTGATTAGTTGCTATTACCATTTCTTCTTCTGACATAAATCTTCCTTTAGGCTATACTTAAAATAATATTATAATAATTAGCGAATATTTTTAGGAGGGCTTTTATGACAGAAGATATTTCTCGTATTTTCATTAAGCAACAACAATTTTTCAACAGCTACCAAACACGTTCATTGGCGTTTCGAACGCAACAGTTACAACAGTTACAACAAGCATTGATAGACTTTGAAAAGCCCTTATTAGAGGCTCTTTCCCAAGATTTGGGAAAGAGTAACTTTGAATCGTATGCTACCGAAATTGGTTTTTGTTTTCGCAGCATTAAGACGGCCTTGAAAAAGTTGCCGCACTGGCAAAAACCACGCAAGGTTCGCACAACGCCCTCTTTATTTTCTGCTAAGAGCACCATCCATCACGATCCCTACGGTGTTGTTTTAATTATCGGGCCATTTAACTATCCTGTACAACTCATACTTGAACCTTTAATTGGCGCCATTGCCGCGGGTAATTGTGCCATCTTAAAAGCAAGTGAGCTAACACCGCATGTTTCGAGTGTATTGGCACAGTTAATTACTAACACTTTTTCGGCAGATTATATCACCTTATTCGAAGGTGACGCGACTGTTACAACAAAATTATTAACCCAACCCTTTAATTATATTTTTTTCACGGGTAGCATCACTGTTGGAAAAATTGTCTACGAGGCTGCTGCCCAACAATTAATTCCAGTTACGCTCGAATTAGGTGGAAAGAGTCCCGTCATCGTTCACTCTGATGCCAAAATTAAAAATGCGGCCGAGCGAATTGTTTGGGGTAAATTTTTGAATACCGGCCAAACCTGTATTGCCCCAGATTATGTGCTCGTTCACCAATCACAAGAGACCGCCCTAATCGAGGCGATCGAACGAACAATAGCTGCCTTTTACGGTAGGAATCCCCATGAGAGTCCTGACTATGGACGAATTGTAAATGACCGACACTACCAACGACTGAGCAATCTATTAGAAATTGACCGTGACTTTATTATTAGTGGTGGTCAATCTTCACAACGAGACTTGTTTATTGCTCCAACGCTCCTACGCTTATCAGATACCACAGCGGCTACCATGCGCGAAGAATTATTCGGTCCACTTTTACCTATCATTACTTATAATGAGTTGAGTGAGGCAAAAAAAATCATCGCCGAACACCCGACACCACTCGCTTTGTATTTATTTACCGAATCAAAAAAGGTGTGTGAGGACATCTATACAACAATCAATTTTGGCGGTGGCTGTGTCAATGACACCATCTCTCATGTCGCCAATGAGACTTTGCCATTCGGTGGGATTGGTACCTCAGGTATCGGAGCTTATCATGGTGAAGCCAGCTTCGCTACTTTTTCACATCAAAAAAGCATTTTAAAGCGACGTGCTAGTATTCGTGTCGCCTTCTTATACCCTCCGTATAAAAAGAAACTGAAGTGGCTCCGTAAAATTTTATAAACAAAAAGGAATCTCCTGTGAGATTCCTTCAGATTGTAGACAAAGTCGAATTAAACTGATTTTACTTTGAACGTTAGTTCAAGTGACTTTGGCTGCAAGATGACTTGACTGAAAAGAAACGTTGTTATATCCTCTCGTTCTAGTAGGCACGACGAGCGAGTGACGGTGCGCGTACTGATGGTACGTAATC
>NZ_AODH01000015.1 GCF_000525915.1 Brochothrix campestris FSL F6-1037
AGCTCACTTTTCCAATCTTAATCAGCTGGAACTTGAATTAAATGATTACGTTCATTGGTTTAATAACATCCGTATTCATGGAACATTGGGTTATTTAACGCCTACCGAATTTAAATTACAGCCCTTATAATTTTTGTTCAATTTACTGTTGCCATTCCAGATATTGTAGAAAAAAATTATGATTACATGTTATTTGCTTCGTTTAGACTTTTAGCTTTTACTGGGTTAAGAAAAAGTGAGTTACACGCACTTAGATGGTCTGACATAATAGAAAATCAATCTATCATTGTTAATAAAAGCCTAACCACTATTAAACGGATTCAGTATATTGCAGACACTAAAAGCAAATCATCAAATCGAATAATTGATATCGACCAAAAAACTATGGATATATTAAATAAATGGAAACTGATACAACAAGCAAGATATGCAAAAGTGAATGATAATCATTTAATATTCACAAGGGATATTCCTCTTAAAGGAGTAAAAGATGTAGCTTTTGATGCTGACTATTTAAATAGAGCGTTACGCAAAATTACTACCGACCACCAATTGGATAAAATCACTATTCATGGATTTAGGCATACCCACGCAAGTTTACTATTTGAAAGTGGAGCGACCATTAAAGAAGTTCAAGACCGTTTAGGACATGCTAACTCAGAAATTACGTTACAAATCTACACGCATGTATCCACTGACCAAAAAAGAAAAACGGCTTCAGCTTTATCTGAGTATATTGATAGCGATTAAAAGTATAGGAACCCCCTATACTTTTTTATTTTGACAAAATTTCTCATTGGTTGACTAAACTAAATAAATTATCTAAACGTAAAAAAGAATTATGGCTTTATAATTTCTTTCACAACCTAATTAAATAACACCGTTAAATCAACGTTTGCAAGAAACAAATTTCTCTTTCCAACTAAAAAACACTTCCCAATTGCTTGGAAAGTGTTTGAAACGGCAATATGTAACTATTAACGTTTTGAGAATTGAGGAGCACGACGTGCACCTTTAAGACCTGGTTTTTTACGTTCTTTCATACGAGGGTCACGAGTTAAGAGACCAGCTTGTTTAAGAGTTGAACGGTATTCAGGATCTACTTGTAATAACGCACGAGCAACACCGTGACGGATAGCTCCTGCTTGACCAGTATAACCACCACCATCAACGTTTACGAAAACGTTGTAGTTACCTACAGTTTCAGTAAGTGTTAACGGTTGTTTGATAACTGAACGTAAAACTTCGAATGGGATGTAGTTTTCTACATCACGGCCATTGATTGTAATTGTACCATCGCCAGGAACTAAACGAACACGGGCAACAGAGCTTTTACGACGACCAGTTCCATAATATTGTACTTGTGTCATATTATTTTTCTCCTCCTATTATCCGCGTACTTTGTATTCAACTGGTGATTGAGCAGCATGTGGATGCTCTGTACCAGCGTACACGTTCAATTTTGTAAATTGTTTACGGCCTAAAGTGTTTTTTGGTAACATACCTTTGATAGATAATTCTAACAAACGTTCTGGTTTAGTAGCACGAAGCTCACCAGCTGAGATAGATTTTAATCCACCAGCGTAACCAGAGTGACGGTGGTAGATTTTACCATCGGCTTTGTTACCTGTTAAAGCGATTTTTTCAGCATTGATAATGATGACGAAGTCACCTGTATCAGTGTGGGGTGTGAATGTTGGTTTGTGTTTTCCGCGTAAGATAGCAGCGACTTCACTTGATAAACGACCAAGTGGAACATCAGTTGCATCTACGACATGCCAGTCGCGTTGGACTTCGCCAGTTTTTGCCATATATGTTGTGCGCATTTGTTTTGCCTCCTATTAATTAATCATTCTTTTTTATAAAAATTCTGTCATTGTTTGTATAAGCATAATAAGTTTCCGGGGCTTATCATGGGGTAAACAATACCACAATCAATAATACATGCTTTCACAAATTAAGTCAAGAGTCACATTCTTAATTCTTTTCTTTATAGCTAACTTCCCATAAATAAAGCCCTTGTGGTGGGGCTGTACGACAGTTTAATGCTGTCCGATCTTTTTTTTCTAAGGCAGCTTGTAGCTCCTGTGGTGTTAATTTTTGTTGGCCAACAGACAACAAGGCGCCGACTAAAATACGCACCATATTGTATAAAAAACCACTACCTTTAAATGAGAACTCCCAACCATCAACGTTTCGATTAATTGTAATTGCATAAAGTGTGCGTACCTTGCTGTCGCGCTCCGTCCGTGCCGAACAAAAACTCGTGAAATCATGTTCCCCTTCAAGTAAACGAGCCGCCTCATTCATGCGTGATTCATCGAGACTAAAAGGATAATGCAACGCGTAATGACGGGTAAATGGATCACGCTGCGCCGCTGTTTTCACAAAGTAACGGTATTCTTTCGCCGCAACATCGTAGCGTGCATGAAAATCATCAGCTACCTGCTCAACCGCGACAATCGCTATGTCATCCGCCGTTAAGGTTTCGAGTCCGCGCTGATAGCCTTCGAGCGGAATCGTAAGCTCAGAGTCCCAGTGTACCACCTGACCCTTAGCATGCACGCCCGTGTCTGTTCGACCAGAAGCATGGATTTTAACGGGCGTGCCCTTATGCATTTTTGTTAAGGCCTTTTGGAGTTCATCTTGCACTGTTCGACCAGTCGCCTGAATTTGATAGCCTAAAAACTGCGAACCATCATATTGAATAATTGCTTTATAACGCATCTACCTTAACCTCCTCGTGTTAAAAATAAGAGGAGCGTGTACACCATCATTAACACAATCATGAGCGTGTCACGGGCTTCCCATTTTAAAATACGGTATTTAGTACGGCCTTCACCGCCATGGTAACCCCGAGCTTCCATTGCAATCGCGAGATCTTCAGCCCGTTTAAAGGCACTAATAAAGAGCGGGATTAACAGGGGAATAATCGCCTTAACGCGGGCTAATAGCGAGCCACTATTGAACTCAACGCCACGGGATTTTTGCGCCTGCATGATTTTTTCAGCCTCATCCATCAATGTTGGAATGAAACGGAGGGCAATACTGAGCATCAATGCCATTTCATGTACGGGGAATTTCACTTTTCGCAGTGGATTCAACAACGACTCAATTCCATCGGTCAATGAAATTGGACTGGTTGTTAACGATAATAAGGTCGTCATAAAAATAATCAGCATAAACCGGAGCGCGATGAAGACGGCATTAATAATGCCGGCATCGGTAATTTGTAACGGTCCAAACTGTAACAATACCTGTCCTTCGGTCGTGAAAAATAATTGCAGGATGACTGTCAATAAAATTAAAAAGATAATCGGGCGTAAGCCACGAATAAAAAATAAAAACGGGATTTTTGAAAGTACTAATAAGCTAAACACTAATAGAAACGATAACAGGTAGCTCAGCAAATTATTTGCGAAGAAAACCATCACGATAAAGTACATGACGGCAACGAGTTTCGCGCGTGCATCTAACTGATGCAACCACGAATCACCGGGAACAAACCGTCCTAAAATCATATTATTCACTAACGGTTCCCTCCTTCCAGTGTAGTGTTAAGTAATCACTTAACTCTTGACGTGTTAAACAGGTCACCGGCCATCGTTCTCCTGTTTGCTCCTCCAAGCGACGTTGCAAGCTCAAAGCACTCGGTTGGCCTATTGCTAAGGCATTGACCTGCTCATCTTGAGCAAATAATGCCCGCGGTTCACCGACAGCCTCAATCTCGCCGTTGCGCAAAACGATCATCGCATCCGCATAGGCGGCGACATCATCCATATTATGCGTAACGAGCACAATCGTCAGTCCCTTTTCCTTATGTAACCGATAAAACAATGCCATCATCTCAGCCCGCCCACGAGGGTCTAAGCCCGCGGTTGGTTCATCAAGCACCAAGATACTCGGTTCCATCGCCAAAACGCCTGCAATCGCAACCCGACGCATTTGACCACCTGATAACTCAAACGGTGACGACTCGGCAATTGCTTCTGGCAGACCAACAACATTTAGCAAGGCTAACGCCCGCTCCTTTGCTTCAGCCTTGCTCACACCAAAATTCATCGGCCCAAACATAATGTCTTTTACAACGGTTTCTTCAAACAGCTGTGACTCAGGGAATTGAAAAACAACACCAATTTTTTGACGGATAGCTTTTAAATTTTTCTGTTTCTGACCAGCAATAATTGTCCGTGAATCAAAGATTATTCGGCCTTCTGTCGGTTCTAAAATAACATTTAAGTGCTGTAATAAGGTCGACTTTCCTGAACCGGTGCGCCCGACAATGGCAGTGTATTCACCATCCTTCACCGTAAAAGAAATATTAGTTAAAGCCTTTTTTTTGAAAAGGCCCTCCCGCTTGATACGTGTATCCTACTTGTTCGAACGTAATTGGCATAAGGCGTTCACTAACTCTCCTTCCGAAAAATAAACAGTGTTAAATTTGAAACCGGCTGTCATTAAATCTGCTTGTACTTGGTTAACAAACGGTACATCTAAACCAATTTCTTGCAGTTTAGTGGTCTCCTTAAAAATAGTTTCTGGCTTGCCTTCCATCAAATAGCGGCCCTTGTTCATCACAATCACACGATCTGCCATCGCAGCTTCTTCTAAATCATGCGTAATTGAAATAACGGTTAACTGATGTTGCTCTTTGAGAGCCTTAATTGTTGCCAACACACTGACGCGTCCTTCAGGATCGAGCATTGATGTCGCTTCGTCGAGGATTATCAAGCCAGGACGTAGTGCAATCACACCAGCAATCGCCACACGCTGTTTTTGACCCCCTGACAATCGATTAGGTTCAAATGTTTCAAAACCATTCATAGCGACGTCTGCAAGCGCCTGAGCAACCCTCGTCACCATCTCTGTTTGAGGAATGCCATTGTTTTCGAGACCAAAGGCGACGTCATCTTGTACAGTGGCACCAACAAACTGATTATCGGGGTTTTGAAAGACCATCCCCACCCGTCGTCGAATCTCCCAAATGTTCTCCTCAGTCATCGGTAAACCACTAACAGTAATTTCACCTGTTCGCGCCACTAATAGACCATTGATGAGCTTAGCCATCGTCGATTTCCCTGAACCATTATGCCCGACAATAGCGAGCCACTCACCCTCTGCGACTTGTAATGATACGTCATCTAAAACAGTCTTGTCTTCTTCATATGAGAACGACACGTGTTCAAATGTTACGATGTTATTTGCTTTCATTGGTTTCTCCTCTAACTTTTATCATAGTCAATTACTGTCATTTTAGCATATTCTGTGATATTCACCAAAAAACAGCCCCTTTTAATGCTCAACAAAGCTGATTTCAATCCGTTTTGTTCAACAACAAAAAAAGGACCTTTGTCCATCGAATACTCGATTTCCAAAAGCCAGATTTTCTATCAAATTTACAACAAAAAAAGCCGTGCTCCTTTATCCCCGCAAAGAAAGAAGGAGCACAACAGCGCTAGACAAGATGATCAACGAGTCAATCACCTTATCATGACACGCCCAAGCTTTAGACGTTTTTCATAAAAATGATCGAATTTACTTATTTAACCAATTCAATAATTACAACTGGTGCGCCATCGCCGCGACGTTGACCTTTTTTGAAGATACGTGTGTAACCACCTTGACGTTCTGTGTAACGGCCTGCAATATCATCAAATAATTTTTGCAAAGCGTATACCGGACGTGTTTTAGTCACAGTTTTACCTTCTTTATCAGTTGTTTCTTTTTCTACATAACCTACGATTTCGTGACGTACAATAGCAGCAGCACGACGACGAGCGCTTAAATCTCCACGTTTCCCAGCAGTGATTAATTTTTCAACAAGTTTACGAACTTCTTTAGCGCGAGCTTCAGTTGTTTCGATGCGTTCGTTGATGATTAAGTCAGTTGCTAAATCACGTAATAATGCTTTACGTTGTGAGCTTGTACGGCCTAATTTACGGTAACCCATTAGTGTTTTGCCTCCTTTAATTAATCTTCGTTGCGAAGACCTAATCCTAAATCAGTTAATTTAACCTTAACTTCTTCAAGTGATTTACGTCCAAGGTTACGAACTTTCATCATATCCTCTTCCGATTTATCTGCTAATTCTTGCACAGTATTAATACCGGCACGTTTTAAGCAGTTGTATGAACGAACTGATAAATCGAGTTCTTCGATTGTCATTTCGAGCACTTTTTCTTTCTTGCTTTCTTCTTTTTCAATCATAATTTCTGCATGTTGAGCTTCATCTGTTAAGTTAACAAAGATGTTCAAATGCTCCGTTAAGATTTTAGCAGCTAAACTAATCGCTTCTTTAACACCGATGCTACCATCAGTTGTTAAGTCAAACGTTAATTTGTCAAAATCAGGATTTTGACCTACGCGTGTGTTTTCCACTTGGTAGTTAGCTTTAAGAATTGGCGTAAAGATAGAATCGATTGGTAAAACACCAATTGGCATATCTTCGCGTTTGTTTTGATCAGCTGGACGATATCCACGACCGCGACTTGCATGCAAGCGCATATGGAAATGTGCATTTTCACTAAGAGTCGCAATATGTAAATCCGGATTTAAGATTTCTACATCACTATCAAAGTTAATATCAGCTGCCGTAACCACACCTGGTCCTTGAACATCAATTTCTAATGTTTTTTCATCATCAGAATAGATTTTCAAAGCAAGTTTCTTCAAGTTTAAGATAATGCGAGTTACATCTTCAACGACACCATCAATTGCTGAGAATTCATGTAACACTGTGTCTGCTTGAATTGAAGTAACTGCTGCTCCTGGTAATGAAGATAAAAGGATACGACGCAAGGAGTTGCCTAAAGTGATACCATAACCGCGTTCTAGTGGTTCAATTACGAACTTACCATAACGGCTATCTTCACTGATCTCAATCGTCTCAATTTTCGGCTTTTCAATTTCGATCATTTAATTTACCTCCCATGATAAACGTCTTGTAACAATATTGAATATAACACTTTAACCAAGGTTAAAGATTATACACGACGACGTTTTGGTGGTCGACAACCATTGTGAGGAATTGGAGTAACATCTTTAATAGCAGTTACTTCAAGACCAACAGCTTGTAAAGCACGGATAGCAGCTTCACGACCTGAACCAGGACCTTTAACTGTTACTTCCAATGTTTTCAAACCATGTTCCATACCTACTTTAGCAGCAGCTTCTGCAGCCATTTGAGCAGCGAACGGTGTTGATTTTTTAGAACCACGGAAACCTAATGAGCCTGAAGAAGACCATGATAAAGCGTTTCCTTGCATGTCTGTTAATGTAACGATCGTGTTATTGAATGTTGAACGGATATGTGCAATACCTGATTCGACATTTTTTTTTCACACGGCGTTTACGAGTATTTGTTTTACGTGCCATTTGTTAGTTGACCTCCTTACTTAATTAATTATTTTTTCTTACCAGCGATAGATTTCGATGGACCTTTACGAGTACGAGCGTTGTTTTTCGTGTTTTGACCACGAACAGGTAAACCACGACGGTGACGAATTCCTCGGAAAGAACCGATTTCTTGTAAACGTTTGATGTCTAATGCGACCTCACGACGTAAGTCACCTTCTGTTTTAACTGTATCAACAACTTCACGAATTTTAGTTAATTCGTCTTCTGTTAAATCACGTGTACGAGTATTTGGGTTAACGCCTGCTTCTTCTAAAACTTTTTGAGCAGTAGTCGTACCAATACCGAATACGTAAGTTAATGAAATAACGATGCGTTTTTCACGTGGAACATCCACTCCAGCAATACGTGCCATTTATGTGCACCTCCCTAATTATTAACCTTGTCTTTGTTTATGTTTCGGATTTTCACAAATTACCATGACTTTACCCTTACGGCGAATAACTTTACATTTTTCGCAGATTGGTTTCACGGATGGTCTTACTTTCATCGTAGAATACCTCCTTCAATATGCCGGAGTTCAGATTATTTGAAACGGTATGTTATTCTTCCGCGCGTTAAATCGTACGGAGAAAGTTCAACAGTTACTTTGTCCCCCGGTAAAATACGAATATAGTGCATACGAATCTTACCTGAAATAGTAGCAAGTACCGCATGACCGTTTTCTAACTCAACCTTAAACATAGCGTTTGGTAAAGTTTCTTTAATTACGCCTTCAACCTCAATTACATCTTCTTTCGCCATTTCTCGTTACCTCCTTTTGTCTTGAACTTTGGAATCGTCTTTATCCGCCGTTCGGAAGTTTAGTTAAAACTTAATTGACACTTCAAAAATAACGGGATCTTACGAAAAAGACGCATTATTTCTTCGTACAATTGAATAAATCACAGCAAAAAAGTGATGAAATTCAACAATTCGTTGCCAGTTATCCATTATACTAGACTTCGAGCGTTTTAACAACTATTTCGATAATAGTTTGTTAACATCCTTAAAGACTTCATCAATTGCTTGTCCACCATTAATATCTTTTAAATACCCTTTTGAGGTATAGAAGTCAAGCAATGGTTGGGTTTGTTTCGTATTAACAGCCAAACGATTTTTAACTGTTTCAGGTTTGTCATCTTCTCGTTGATATAATGTTACGTTATCATCGTCACAGACACCAGCAGTTTTTGGAGGGTTGTAAGTTGCGTGGTACGTACGTCCACACGTTGAACAAATCCAACGACCTGTTAAGCGTTCCATTAATAATGATTGATCAACTTGAATGTTGATAACAGCATCTAAGCTACGATTCAAATCATTTAAGATAGTTTCTAATTCTTCAGCTTGAGCGACAGTTCTTGGGAAACCATCTAACAAAAAGCCTTCTTTAGCATCATCTTGCGCCAAACGTTCGCGAACGATACCGTTCGTTACTTCATCAGGTACTAGATTTCCTTCATCCATAAACGCTTTTGCTTTCAAACCTAAGTCTGTTCCGTTTTTAATAGCTGCACGGAACATATCTCCAGTTGAAATATGCGGAATATGGTACTGAGCAACGATGCGCTCAGCTTGTGTGCCTTTACCAGCACCAGGAAGCCCCATTAAAACTAAGTTCATTTTGGTTTTTCTCCCATTCTTCAAAGCAAAAGCAAGCTTTGTTTTTCGAAGTTTGTTGCTACCTTGCAAAGCCTATAAAAAATTTTGAGGGTAAGGCAGATGGAAGCGAAGATAAATCTTGCTTCCATAAACACTTACTTAAGAAATCCTCTATAGTTACGTTTCACAAGTTGTCCTTCTAATTGTTTCATCGTATCTAACGCCACCCCTACCATAATGAGTAGTGATGTACCACCAATGCCAAGGCCTTGAGGTAAGCTAAATAACTGAGTTCCAATTGTTGGTAAAATCGCAATTGCTGCTAAGAAAATTGATCCAACAAACGTTAACCGAAGTAAAACGCGTGAGAGATATTTTTCTGTATCTTTACCAGGACGAATTGTTGGCACGTAGCCACCTTGCTTTTGTAAGTTTTCAGCAACTTTTTCTGGATTCACTTGAATGAACGCATAGAAGTAAGTGAAAGCTAAAATCAAGATAACATACAATACCATTCCCGCCGGTTGTTGGAGGTTAAATACTTTACCTAACGTCGTTACCCAACCTTTATCTTGGTCCGCAAAGGTCAAGAGTGTTTGTGGGGTAATGATGAAGGCAGAAGCGAAGATAACCGGAATAACACCAGCTGAGTTCACTTTCAAAGGTAAATGCGATACTTGAGCACCACGAGGGGCAGCTGAAGATGACGCACGTTTTGAATAATGAACCGGAATTTTACGTGACGCTTGTTGTACGAAGACAACTAACGCAACGATAACAATTACAGCTACAACAAGTAAGATCATTTCAATCACAGTGATGAAAAGAGGTGTGCCTGTTTTAGCAAGTTGTGTCGTAAGCAGTTGACCAACTGATGAAGGAACGTTTGCGATAATACCAGCCATAATAATGATTGATACACCGTTCCCGATACCTTTTTCAGTAATTTGTTCACCCATCCACATCAAGAACAATGTTCCAGTTGTAAGGATGATAGCCATTAATGCAAACTGACCCACAGAAGCGTTAGGAACGAGCGTAGCACCTGTCATGTTGTTGAACCCGTAAGAGACACCAAATGACTGTACTAAGCCTAAAACAATCGTTAAATAGCGTTTAAGTTGATTTAACTTACGACGGCCCATTTCGCCTTGTTTTGCCCATTCTGATAACTTTGGAACGACATCCATCTCTAACAATTGCACGATGATCGATGCTGTAATATACGGCATAATCCCAACGGCAAAGATTGAGAAGTTAGATAGCGAACCACCACCGAAGAGATCTAAGAAACCTACGAGTGATGTGTTTAAAGCCTTCAGTTGTGATGCATCCACACCAGGAACTGGAATGTGTGCACCAATACGAAAGACGATTAACATTGCCAAAGTAAACAAAATTTTACTTCTAATGTCTTTAACCTTGAAGAAGTTCAGAAATGTTGAAAACATTAAATCACCTCTACGCTACCACCAGCTGCTTCGATTGCTTCTTTCGCAGCTTGTGAGAATTTGTGAGCTTGAACAGTAACTTTTTTAGTTAATTCACCGTTAGCTAACACTTTAATGCCGTTAAGTTGTTTGCTGATTACACCTGTTTCTAATAAAAGAGCAGGAGTGATAACAGTTCCATCTTCAAAACGGTTGAAAGTCTCAACGTTCACAACAGCATAATCTTTACGATTAATGTTTGTGAATCCACGTTTAGGTAAACGACGGAATAAAGGCATTTGACCACCTTCGAATCCTAGACGAACACCACCACCTGAACGAGAGTTTTGGCCTTTTTGACCACGACCAGAAGTTTTACCCATACCTGATGAAGATCCACGTCCAACACGGTGACGTACTTTACGAGATCCCTCAGAAGGTTTTAATTCATGAAGTTTCATTATATATTGCACCTCCTTATATATTATACAAAAATAGTAGAACACTCCTCGAAAGGAGTATCATCTTATTTTTCTGTTACTTCAACCAAGTGAGACACTTTGTTGATCATACCGCGAATCGCAGGAGTATCGTTTTTCTCAACAGTACCATTTGTTTTGCGTAAACCTAATGCATAAACAGTGTTACGTTGATCTTGAGGACGTCCGATTAAGCTGCGTTTCAATGTTACAACTAATTTTTCAGCCATAATGTAGTACCTCCTTATCCTAATAATTCTTCAACAGAAATGTTACGTAGACGAGCTACATCTTCTGCTGTTTTAAGTTCTTTAATTCCTTCGATTGTTGCACGAACCATGTTGATAGGTGTGCTTGAACCTAAAGATTTAGAAGATACGTCTGCAACGCCACCTAATTCAAGGATAGCACGTACAGGTCCACCAGCTGTTACACCAGAACCTTCTGCTGCAGGTTTCATAAGTACAGAACCGCCGCCAAAGTTACCGATTACACGGTGTGGAATAGTACTTCCAACAATTGGAAGGACAACTAAGTTTTTCTTAGCATCTTCAACTGCTTTACGAATTGCGTCTGGAACTTCTTGAGCTTTACCAGTACCGAAACCAACGTGACCATTACGATCTCCGACAACTACTAATGCTGTAAAACGGAAACGACGTCCACCTTTTACAACTTTAGCAACACGGTTGATAGTAACGACGCGTTCTTCCAATTCTCCTAATGTGTTTGGATCAATATAAGCCATGAATGTATTTACCTCCTTCTATTAGAATTTCAAACCGTTTTCACGGGCTGCATCAGCTAAAGCTGCTACACGGCCATGATACAAGTAACCACCACGGTCAAAGACAACTTTTTCGATGTTTTTCGCAACACCACGTTCTGCTACTAATTTACCGACAGCTTGAGCAAGTTCAGTTTTAGAACCTTTAACGTCGAAATCTTTTTCGATGTTAGAAGCGCTAGCTAAAGTTACACCATTTACGTCGTCGATTAATTGAGCATAGATGTTAGTGTTTGAACGGAATACGTTTAAACGTGGACAAGCTGCAGTTCCGCTAATTTTAGAACGGACACGGCCATGACGTTTTTTACGAGTTTTGTTTTTATCCAATTTCGTAATCACAATGAGTCACCTCTTTTTCTCTTGGACTTAGTAAACAATGCTATGCAGCATTATTTACCAGTTTTACCTTCTTTACGACGAACATGTTCGCCTACGTAACGAATACCTTTACCTTTGTAAGGTTCTGGTGGACGAATCGCACGAATGTTAGCAGCTAAAGCGCCAACTTTCTCTTTATCAGCACCTTTGATGATAACTGATGTGTTGCTAGGTACTTCAACTTCAATACCTGTTTCTGGTTCAAACTCAACTGGGTGAGAGAAACCAACGTTAAGAACTAATTTGCTACCTTGCTTTTGAGCACGGTAACCGACACCAATAAGTTCTAATCCTTTAGAAAATCCAGTCGTTACACCTTCGATCATGTTCGCGATTAATGCGCGAGTTGTACCGTGAAGTGCACGTACTTTCTTATCTTCAGAAGAACGACCGATTACGATCTCAGACCCTTCTTGAGTAATAGTAAGTTGTGAATCAAATTGTTTAGCAAGTTCTGTTGAAGCACCTTTTACAGTTACGTGATTGTTATCAGTAATTGTAATGGTTACGCCAGCAGGAACTGTGACTGGTTTTTTACCAATACGTGACATGTTTGCACCTCCTTATGTTCTAAATTATTACCACACGTAAGCGAGTACTTCGCCGCCAAGTTGTTTAGCACGTGCTTCTTTATCTGTTAATAAACCGTTAGATGTTGACACAATAGCGATACCTAAACCATTTAATACTTTAGGAACCTCATCAGCTTTTGCATAAACACGGAAACCTGGTTTAGAAATACGTTTTAATCCTGTAATAACACGTTCGTCGTTTGCACCATATTTTAAGAATACGCGGATAACGTTTTGTTTGTCATCTTCGATGTATTCAACTTCACGGATAAAACCTTCACGCTTAAGAATGTTAGCGATCTCTTTTTTAACGTTAGAAGCCGGAACTTCTAAGCTTTCGTGACGAACCATGTTAGCGTTACGAACGCGTGTTAAGAAATCTGCAATCGGATCTGTCATAACCATTTTTAATTAACCTCCTTCCAATACTGAATACTTACCAGCTTGCTTTTTGAACGCCAGGAATTTGACCTTTGTAAGCCAATTCACGGAAACAAATACGGCAAAGTTTAAATTTGCGGATAACTGAGTGTGGACGACCACAACGTTCACAGCGAGTGTATGCTTGAACAGCATGTTTTGGCGTGCGTTGTTGTTTAGCTACCATTGATTTTTTAGCCACAATGTTGCCTCCTTATTTTACACCGCCGAAGCGATGACTTATTATTTTTGGAATGGGAATCCAAATCCAGTTAATAATTCGCGAGCTTCTTCGTCAGTGTTAGCAGTTGTAACGATAACGATATCCATACCACGAGTTTTATCAACTAAATCGAAAGAAATTTCAGGGAAAATTAATTGTTCTTTAACACCTAAAGTGTAGTTACCGCGACCGTCAAATGCTTTTTTAGAAACACCACGGAAATCACGTACACGAGGAAGTGATACAGAAACTAATTTATCAAGAAATTCGTACATTTTTTCGCCACGTAAAGTAACTTTAGTTCCGATTGGAACACCTTCACGTAAACGGAAACCAGCGATTGATTTCTTCGCTTTAGTAATAACAGGTTTTTGACCTGCGATTAATGTTAATTCTTCAACCGCTTTGTCTAATAACTTAGCGTTTGAAGTAGCATCACCAACACCCATGTTGATAACGATTTTATCGACTTGAGGCACTTGCATAACTGATTTGTATTCAAATTTCGTTACTAACGCAGGTGCAATTTCATTTTTATAAATGTCTTTGAAGCGACTCATTGATTGTAGTCCTCCTTTCATTAGAAATTATTTAATTACTTCACCGGATTTTTTAGACACTCGTACCTTTTTCGTCTCCAACAATCTTGAAGCCAACACGTGTTGGTTTACCAGATTTCGGATCAAGAAGAGCAACGTTTGACATATGAATCGGTGCTTCGATATTTAAAATACCACCTTGAGGATTGTCATTCGATGGTTTAGCATGTTTTTTAATCATGTTGATACCTTCTACTAGGACACGATCTTTTTTAGCTAAGATTGATAAGATAACGCCTTGTTTACCTTTATCTTTACCAGCTAATACTTGAACTTTATCACCTTTTTTTAGATGCATATCTATAGGCACCTCCTTTTAACTCGGAATGGGTTACATTTTGTATTAAAGTACTTCTGGAGCTAATGAAACGATTTTCATGAAGTTGTTTTCACGTAATTCACGTGCAACAGGTCCGAAAATACGAGTTCCTTTAGGTGTATTATCGTCTTTGATGATAACGCATGCGTTTTCGTCAAATTTGATATATGAACCGTCAGGACGACGAGCGCCAGACTTAGTACGAACGATGACAGCTTTAACAACTTCACCTTTTTTGACAACGCCACCTGGTGTTGCATTTTTAACAGTAGCTACAACGATATCACCGATGCCAGCAAATTTGCGGCCAGATCCACCAAGTACCTTAATTGTTAAAACTTCACGAGCACCAGAGTTGTCAGCGACTTTCATTCTACTTTCTTGTTGTATCACTGATAATTCCTCCTTCTATGCAGTATCGACAAGCGACAGTTACACATTTAATTTAGCGAGATTAGATAACAACAGCAGTTTCGACGATTTCAACAATGCGGAAACGTTTAGTAGCAGATAACGGACGAGTTTCTTCGATGCGTACGATATCGTTAATTTTAGCTGAGTTATTTTCATCATGTGCTTTGAATTTTTTTCGACGATTTCACACGTTTGCCGTAAAACTTATGTTTTTTGACGCTTTCAACTACAACTGTAATTGTTTTGTCCATTTTATCTGAAACAACACGGCCTGTGTATACTTTACGTTGATTACTTTCTGACATATGAGTGTAATCCTCCTTCTCAAAAGATTTTATTTTTCTTAAAAGTTAATTTATGCTAATTCTCGTTCACGAACGATTGTTTTAACACGAGCGATTGCTTTACGTACTTGACGGATACGAGCAGTGTTTTCTAACTGACCCGTTGCAAGTTGGAAACGTAAGTTGAATAACTCTTCTTTTAACTCTTTTTCTTTTGATTGAATTTCAGTAGTGGACAAGTCACGAATTTCTTTAGTTTTCATTTGAGTCACCACCAATTTCTTCACGTTTTACGAATTTTGTTTTGATTGGCAATTTATGTGATGCCAAACGAAGAGCTTCGCGAGCTACATCTTCAGGAACGCCGGCAACTTCAAAAAGAATTTTGCCACGTTTAACTGGACTTACCCAACCTTCAGGAGCACCTTTACCAGAACCCATACGAACACCGATAGCTTTAGCAGTGTATGATTTATGAGGGAAGATTTTAATCCAAACCTTACCGCCACGTTTCATGAAACGAGTCATAGCAACACGAGATGCTTCGATTTGACGGTTAGTGATCCATGATGATTCTACAGCTTGTAAGCCGTATTCACCGAATGATACTTCTGCGCCGCCTTTAGTAAAACCACGCATTTTCCCACGGTGCTCTCTACGATATTTAACACGTTTAGGTACTAACATCTTTTATTTGCCTCCTTCCGATTTTGCAATATTTTTCTTCGTTGGAAGGACTTCACCGCGGTAAATCCAAACTTTAACGCCTAGTTTACCAAAAGTAGTATCTGCTTCTTCCCATGCGTAGTCAATGTCTGCGCGTAATGTATGAAGAGGAACAGTTCCTTCACTATAATGTTCTGTACGAGCCATGTCAGCTCCGCCTAAACGACCAGAAACTTGCGTTTTGATCCCTTTAGCGCCTGCACGCATAGTACGTTGCATAGCTTGTTTAAGTGCACGACGGAAAGACACACGGTTTTCTAATTGTTGAGCAATACTCTCCCCAACTAATTTAGCATCAAGATCAGCACGTTTGATTTCAACGATGTTGATATGAACGCGTTTGCCTGTTAAATCGTTCAATGCTTTACGTAAAGTTTCTACTTCAGCGCCGCCTTTACCAATAACCATACCTGGTTTAGCAGTATGAATCGAAACGTTAACGCGTTTTGCAGCACGTTCAATTTCAACACGTGAAACTGAAGCGTCTTTTAAGCGTTTAGCGATATATTCACGAATATGTAAATCTTCGTGTAATAAGTCTGCGTAATCTTTACCAGCATACCATTTGGCATCCCAATCACGGATAATACCAATACGCATACCTATTGGATTAATTTTTTGACCCACGACTATCCCTCCTTTATTTTTCTGTCACAGTTACAGAGATGTGACTTGTACGTTTGTTAATTTGACTTGCACGACCCATCGCACGTGGACGGAAACGTTTAAGTGTTGGTCCTTCATTCACTTGAATGTCTGTAAGTACCAATTTGTTAACATCTAAATCATAGTTATGCTCCGCGTTAGCGATAGCAGAGTTTAAAACTTTAGTGATGATTGGCGAAGCGCCACGTTGTGTTAGTGCTAAAATAGCAATTGCTTCTCCGACTTGTTTACCTCGTACTAAATCAGCAACGATACGTGCCTTACGAGGAGCAATGCGGACTGTTCTTACAATTGCTTTTGCAGATGTAATTTCTGCCATTGTAAAACCCTCCTCTCAATATTAACGAGTTTTTTTATCGTCACTACCGTGACCACGGTAAGTACGTGTAGGTGCGAATTCACCCAGTTTATGACCAACCATATCTTCTTGAATGAAAACTGGAACGTGTTTACGTCCATCATAGACAGCGATTGTAGTGCCGACAAATGATGGGAAGATTGTAGAACGGCGTGACCAAGTTTTAATTACAACTTTTTTCTCAGACAGTTTTGCAGCATCCACTTTTTTAACTAAGTGATCATCAGCAAAAGGTCCTTTTTTAAGACTACGACCCATTAGATTGCCTCCCTTCGGATAATGGCTGCGTAGCATAAGCTACGCTGCGTAACAATTATTTTTTACGTCCACGAACGATAAATTTATCGGACTTGTTCGTTTTCTTACGTGTTTTCTTACCAAGAGTTGGTTTACCCCATGGAGACATTGGTGATTTACGACCAATTGGAGCTTTACCTTCACCACCACCGTGTGGGTGATCGTTAGGGTTCATTACTGAACCACGAACTGTTGGACGTTTACCTAACCAGCGCGAACGACCAGCTTTACCGATGTTCACTAATTCATGTTGTTCGTTACCAACTTGACCGATTGTCGCACGACATTCAGCAAGGATCATACGAACTTCACCTGAGTTAAGACGTACAAGTACGTATTTAGTGCCTTCTTTACCAAGAACTTGAGCAGAAGTACCGGCAGAACGAACAAGTTGTCCACCTTTTTCTGGTTTAAGTTCGATGTTATGAACGACAGTACCTACAGGGATGTCTTTAAGTGCTAAAGCGTTACCTGTTTTAATATCAGCGCCTTCGCCTGAATAGATGACCATGTCAACAACAAGCCCTTTAGGAGCGATGATGTAACGTTTTTCACCATCTGCATAATGAATTAATGCAATGTTAGCTGTACGGTTTGGATCGTATTCGATTGTAGCAACGCGACCTGGAATGCCGTCTTTGTTACGTTTGAAATCGATGATACGGTATTGTTTCTTGTGTCCCCCACCATGGTGACGAACAGTAATTTTACCTTGGTTGTTACGGCCTGCTTGACGTGATTTCGAAGCTAACAACGATTTCTCTGGTTTGTTAGTTGTGATTTCAGCGTAATCAAGCGATGTCATGTTACGACGACCGTTTGTGGTTGGTTTATATTTTCTGATTCCCATTTTTGGTTATCCTCCTATCTGGTTTAGTTTTCGAATAAAGTAATTTCTTTACTACCTTCAGCTAATGTAACAATCGCTTTACGACGTTTGTTAGTATAACCAGCGTATTTACCCATACGTTTAAATTTCGCTTTGTAGTTTAAAACGTTTACTTTAGCAACTTTAACGCCGAAAATTTCTTCCATCGCTTTTTTGACAGCTACTTTGTTCGCTTTAACGTCTACTTCGAAAACATATTTGTTTTCTTCTACGAAAGTCATAGATTGTTCTGTGATGACTGGGCGCTTAATGATGTCACGTGCATCCATTATGCAAGCACCTCCTCTATTTTTTCAACAGCAGCTTTAGTAACGATTAAGTTATCGTGTGCTACGATATCTAATACGTTAATTCCGTCTGCTTTGACAACTGTAACTCCTGGAAGGTTACGAGCAGAAATTGCTGCGTTTACACTAGCATCGTCAACGACAACTAATGTTTTACCTTCAACTTTAAGGTTAGCTAATGCTGCGATAAAGTCTTTTGTTTTTGGCGCATCGAAAGCTAAGCCTTCTAAAGCTACCAATTTTTCGTTTGCAACTTTATCAGATAAAACTGATTTAAGAGCTAAACGACGAACTTTTTTAGGTAATTTGTATGCGTAACTACGTGGAGTAGGACCGAATACAACACCACCACCAACCCATTGAGGTGAGCGGATAGAACCTTGACGCGCACGTCCAGTTCCTTTTTGACGCCATGGTTTACGACCACCACCACGTACTTCAGAGCGATTTTTAACCTTATGGTTACCTTGACGTAATGACGCACGTTGCATAATAATTGCATCGAAAACGACATTTTCGTTAGGCTCGATTCCAAATACAGAATCATTTAGTGTTAACTCACCAGCGTTTGTACCATCTTGTTTTAAAAGTGCTACTTTAGGCATTTCATGTTCCTCCTTTCTGAATCAATTATTAAGCTTTTAAAGCTGATTTAATTTGGATTAAAGATTTTTTCGGTCCTGGCACGTTACCTTTGATTAAGATCAAGTTACGTTCAGCATCGATTTGGACAATTTCCAAGTTTTGGATTGTAATTTGAGTACCACCCATTTGACCTGGTAATTTTTTATTTTTGAATACGCGGTTAGGTGCAACGGGACCCATTGAACCAGGACGACGGTGGTAACGGCTACCGTGAGACATAGGTCCACGAGATTGACCATGGCGTTTAATTGAGCCTTGGAAACCTTTACCTTTCGAAGTACCTGTAACATCAACGACGTCACCTGCTGCGAATGAATCTACCTTAATTTCTGAACCTACTTCATACTCATCTAAGCTAACGCCGTCAAATTCTTTAACGAAGCGCTTAGGAGTAGTGTTAGCCTTACTTGCATGACCTTGCTCTGGTTTGTTCGACAATTTTTCACGCTTAGAATCAAAACCAACTTGAATAGCTTCATAGCCATCAGTTTCAACTGTTTTCTTTTGTAAAACAACGTTTGGAGTTGCTTCGATTACAGTTACTGGAATTAATTCACCGTTAGCAGTGAAAATTTGTGTCATACCAACTTTTTTACCTAAGATTCCTTTAGTCATGGGTTACACCTCCTGTTTTTTTGTTTGGATTATAATTTGATTTCGATGTCCACACCACTTGGTAAGTCAAGACGCATTAACGCATCAACTGTTTTTGGTGTTGGGTTTACGATATCGATTAAACGTTTGTGAGTACGCATTTCGAACTGCTCACGTGAATCTTTGTACTTGTGAGTCGCACGGATAACAGTGTATACAGAACGATCAGTTGGTAACGGGATTGGGCCAGATACATCTGCACCTGAACGTTTCGCTGTTTCAACGATTTTTTCTGCTGACTGATCTAAAATGCGGTAATCATAAGCTTTTAAACGAATACGAATTTGTTGTTTTGCCATTATTTTCCCTCCTTTTCGCTTGATCTAACAAGCATATTCCATGGAAATTTCCGATACAAGCGCCATGACAAAGCGGCCGGGTGTATCGCAACCTCCCACTTCAACATTTTTGTGGGGCACTGCTGGATTTCGTTTACCAATACAGGCATACGAGTCCCTTTGGTTTCACACTTGTACAATTATACATGATTCTAAACATAATTTCAAGTACTTCTTGATTATTTTTCAAGTCGCCTCGACTTACGTTTCATTGTCAGTTGCAGGCTTGTTGCGGCTCACCTGCCTCATCACGTGCATTGGCCACGCTCTGTTCCAAAAGACCCTCAAGGTGATTCATTACTGCTAATCACCAACGTTATTTATAATAACACAAATCAGCCCAATAGTCGGCTAATCCACTCGGTTTTTTTGCGCACTCACAACACAAGCACTCTAAATAGAAGGTGTTGTATCATTCAGAGTCCTTCTAGCAAACGTCAACGACCGTTCTAACAACGTTTAAAAAACGATCTATAACGTTTATCCCAGAATACAAAAAACCGGTGCAGATTGCTCTGCACCGGTTTTAGATGTTAAATTATTTAGAGATAGATGCTACGACACCAGCACCAACAGTACGTCCACCCTCACGGATAGAGAACTTAGTACCATCTTCGATAGCGATTGGAGCGTGTAATTCAACAGTTAAAGAAACGTTATCGCCAGGCATAACCATTTCAGTACCTTCTGGTAATGTAATTGAACCAGTTACATCAGAAGTACGGAAGTAGAATTGTGGACGGTAGTTGTTAAAGAATGGCGTATGACGTCCACCCTCTTCTTTAGATAATACGTATACTTCTGCAGTGAAAGAAGTATGAGGAGTGATAGTACCTGGTTTAGCAAGTACTTGACCACGTTCGATTTCTTCACGAGAAACACCACGTAATAATGCACCAATGTTATCGCCAGCTTCAGCGTAATCTAACAATTTACGGAACATTTCAACACCAGTTACTACTGATTTTTTAGTATCGTGGATACCAACGATTTCGATCTCGTCAGCAACTTTGATAACACCACGTTCAACACGGCCTGTAGCAACAGTACCACGACCAGTGATTGAGAATACATCCTCAACTGGCATCATGAATGGTTTGTCAGTATCACGTTCTGGAGTTGGGATGTAAGAATCTACTGCATCCATCAATTCAAGAATTTTTTCTTCGTATTCTGGTTCGCCTTGTAAAGCTTTAAGTGCAGAACCACGGATGATTGGAACATCATCGCCTGGGAAGTCATATTCGCTTAATAAGTCACGAACTTCCATTTCTACTAATTCTAATAATTCTTCATCATCAACCATGTCGCATTTGTTTAAGAATACAACGATGAAAGGAACACCAACTTGACGAGAAAGTAAAATGTGTTCACGTGTTTGAGGCATCGGACCATCAGCAGCAGATACTACTAAGATACCACCATCCATTTGAGCAGCACCAGTGATCATGTTTTTAACATAATCGGCATGTCCAGGACAGTCAACGTGTGCGTAGTGACGAGTTTCAGTTTGGTATTCAACGTGAGCAGTAGAGATAGTAATACCACGTTCACGTTCTTCAGGAGCACCATCGATAGCGTCGTATGCTGACGCTTCTGCAAAACCTTTCTTAGATAATACAGTAGTGATTGCAGCTGTTAAAGTTGTTTTACCATGATCAACGTGTCCAATAGTACCAACGTTTACATGGGCTTTTGAGCGATCGAATTTTTCTTTAGCCATTTTGATATTTCCTCCTTGGATATATAAGTTATTTTTATTTTTAAGTAACATCATCGAGAGCAATCGTAAAATTACTCCCTATGATATTTATACTTCAAAATCAGTAAAAAATCAATTATTGACCTTTGTTAGCTTTAATAATTTCTTCTGCTACAGATTTAGGTACTTCTTCGTAATGATCGAATTGCATTGAGTAAACACCACGGCCTTGTGTCTTAGAACGTAAGTCAGTAGCATATCCAAACATGTTAGATAATGGTACAAATGCACGGACAACTTGAGCGTTACCGCGAGCTTCCATACCGTCTACGCGTCCACGACGACTTGTGATGTCACCCATGATATCACCAAGATACTCTTCAGGCATTACTACCTCAACAAGTTCAATTGGTTCTAACAATGCAGGGTCACATTTTTTGTAAGCTTCACGTAATGCGTAAGATGCAGCAACACGGAAAGCTGTTTCATTTGAATCGACATCATGGTAAGAACCATCATAAAGCTTAGCTTTAACATCGATTAATGGGTAACCAGCTAATTGACCGTTAGACATAGAATCTGCTAAACCTTTTTCAACTGCAGGGATGTATTCACGAGGAACAACACCACCGACGATTGCGTTTTCAAATTCAAAGCCTTTTCCTTCTTCGTTAGGTGTAAATTCAACCCATACGTCTCCGTATTGACCTTTACCACCTGATTGACGAACGAATTTACCTTGAACTTGTGCAGATTTCTTGAATGATTCACGGTAAGAAACTTGTGGATCACCAACGTTAGCTTCAACGTTGAATTCACGACGCATACGATCAACAATGATATCTAAGTGAAGTTCACCCATACCAGAGATGATTGTTTGACCCGTTTCTTGGTCAGTTTCAGCGCGGAAAGTCGGATCTTCTTCAGCTAATTTAACTAAAGCTTGACCCATTTTATCTTGATCTGCTTTTGATTTAGGTTCAATCGCAACCGAGATTACTGGTTCTGGGAATTCCATTGATTCTAAGATAACGGGATGTTTCTCGTCACACAAAGTATCACCAGTAGTTGTGTTTTTAAGTCCGACAGCAGCCGCGATATCACCAGCGTGGATTTCAGGAATCTCTTCACGGTGATTTGCGTGCATTTGAAGAATACGACCAACACGTTCACGTTTGTCTTTAGATGAGTTCAATACGTAAGAACCGGATTGTAACACACCTGAGTACACACGGAAGAATGTTAAACGACCAACATAAGGGTCTGTCATAACTTTGAATGCTAAAGCTGAGAATTCAGATTCGTCTGTTGAAGGACGTGATGTTTCTTCACCGTCCATAGTTGTACCAACGATAGCAGGTACATCTGTTGGAGCAGGAAGGTAATCAAGAACAGCATCTAACATCGGTTGAACACCTTTGTTTTTGAACGCTGTACCACATAATACTGGGTAGAATTCTACCGCAATTGTAGCACGACGAATTGCTGCTTTTAATTCTGGCGTTGAAACTTCTTCGCCTTCTAAGTATTTATCCATGATGCTTTCGTCTACGTCTGCAATAGCTTCGACTAATTTATCACGGTACTCTTCAGCTAACTCTTGCATATCTTCTGGGATAGCAACAGTGTGAGGATCATCACCAATTTCGTTTTCATAAATATACGCTTGCATCTCAACTAAATCGACAACACCTTTGAACGTGTCTTCAGCACCGATAGGTAATTGAATTGCGCCTGCATTTGCATCCAGACGGTCATGTAAAGTACCTAAAGAGTATAAGAAGTCAGCTCCGATTTTATCCATTTTGTTGATGAATACAACGCGGGGAACACCGTAAGTAGTAGCTTGACGCCATACTGTTTCAGTTTGTGGTTCAACACCTGATTGCGCATCAAGTACTGCCACAGCACCATCAAGTACACGTAATGAACGTTCAACTTCAACAGTGAAGTCTACGTGTCCAGGTGTATCGATGATGTTGATACGGTGGTCTTTCCATGCAGCAGTTGTAGCTGCTGATGTAATTGTAATCCCACGTTCTTGTTCTTGCTCCATCCAGTCCATTTGAGCGCCACCATCGTGAGTTTCGCCAATTTTGTGGATTTTACCTGTATAAAAGAGAATACGTTCAGTAACAGTTGTTTTACCGGCATCGATATGAGCCATAATCCCAATGTTACGCGTATTTTCTAAGGAGAACTCTCTTTTCATTTGGTATTTCTCCTTCCAAATTATAATTTATAATCAAACAGCAGTTTCTAAGGTTATTAAAAACTGCTTGCTTGATCCTACCAGCGGTAGTGAGCGAAAGCTTTGTTGGCTTCAGCCATTTTATGAGTGTCTTCACGTTTTTTAACGGCTGCACCAGTGTTGTTAGCTGCATCCATGATTTCGTTAGCAAGACGTTCTTCCATTGTTTTTTCTCCACGAAGACGTGAATAGTTAACTAACCAACGCAACCCTAGAGTTGAACGACGGTCTGGACGAACTTCGATTGGCACTTGATAGTTAGCTCCACCAACACGGCGTGCTTTTACTTCAAGAACTGGCATAATGTTGTTCATTGCTTGTTCGAATACTTCGTTTGCTGGCGTACCAGTAGTAGCTTCAATCTTAGCAAATGCTGAGTATAAAATTGCTTGTGATTTTCCACGTTTACCGTCAACCATCATTTTGTTGATTAAACGAGATACCAATTTCGAGTTGTACATCGGATCTGGTAAAACGTCACGTTTTTGAACAGGACCTTTACGAGGCATTAAAATGTCCTCCCTTCTATTTTATATTATTTTTTAGGTTTCTTAGTTCCGTATTTAGAACGCGATTGTAGACGACCGTCTACACCTGCTGTATCTAAAGCACCACGGACGATGTGATAACGTACTCCAGCTAAATCTTTTACGCGTCCCCCACGAATAAGAACAACACTATGTTCTTGTAAGTTGTGACCGATTCCTGGAATATAAGCAGTTACTTCGATTGAGTTAGTCAAACGAACACGTGCATATTTACGTAAAGCCGAGTTCGGTTTACGTGGAGTCATCGTACCCACACGTGTACATACACCACGTTTTTGTGGAGAGTTCACGTTAGATTGCGCTTTTTTGAAACTGTTGTAAGATTTACCTAATGCTGGTGAATTTGATTTTGATACTGACGCTTTACGCGGTTTACGTACCAATTGGTTAATTGTAGGCATTTTGTATTTTCCTCCTCTCGAAAATTGTAATAGTTTTTGCGACTTTATAAGCACACATATCCAAGCGTATCATTTTTAAATGAAAATAAAATGTTGTAGTAAGCTACAACGATTAGACCATGCCTTTATAAAACCTCATTACTTCAAATTGAAGTACCTTAAGTATCTTATCATTTAAAAATGTGTTCGTCAACCATAAAAAATCGTCTCTTTTAAATAAAAAAAACGTCCGTCCTTGCTATCACAAGGACGGACGTTTGAATTAAAAAGTTTTATTCTTCAGTCGCTTCAACTGCGGCAGCTACTTTCGCTGTGACAAGTTTCGCTTCTGCTTTACGGTATTTAGGCATCCCTGTACCAGCTGGCACGAGTTTACCTAAGATAACGTTCTCTTTAAGACCGATTAAGTTATCACGCTTACCTTTAATGGCAGCATCCGTCAACACACGTGTTGTTTCTTGGAATGATGCAGCCGATAAAAATGACTCAGTTTCAAGCGATGCTTTTGTAATACCAAGTAAGACAGGACGAGCAGTAGCTGGTTGGCCACCTGATAAAATCGTGTCTGCATTGGCATCTTTAAACGCGCTAATATCCATTAATGTTCCTGGTAAAATATCAGTTTCACCTGGATCAAGGACACGCACTTTACGTAACATTTGACGAACCATTACTTCAATATGCTTATCGGCAATTTCTACCCCTTGCATACGGTATACTTTTTGTACTTCTGCTAATAAGTAGTTTTCTACTGTAATAACGTCAGTAACGTGTAACAATTCTTTTGGATCGATTGAACCTTCCATTAACGCGTCACCACGTTTAACGTTGTCTCCTACATTAACAGTTAAGCGCGCAACGAGTGGCACAGTGTAAGTACGTGTTTCTTGTGTACCAACAACAGTGATTTCGCGTTGACGGTTAGCTTTTTCGTCAATGGCTTTAACAACACCGGTTAATTCAGTAATAACAGCGTGACCTTTAGGGTTACGTGCTTCAAAGATTTCTTGGATACGAGGTAAACCTTGTGTAATATCTGATCCGGCTACCCCACCAGTATGGAATGTACGCATTGTTAACTGAGTACCAGGTTCACCGATTGATTGAGCTGCAACGATACCGACAGCTTCACCAACCTCAACCTCAGAACCAGTAGACAAGTCTTTACCATAACTAATTTTAGATACACCATGTTTCGTATTACATGTGAATACTGAACGAATCCAAACTTCTTTAATGCCAGCTGCAGGAACGGCATCTGCCAATTCTTGTGTAAACAACTCATCTTGACGAATAATAACTTCATTCGTTTCCGGATGACGAATTGTTTTCGCTGAGTAACGACCTTCAAGACGTTCTGTTAACGGTTCAATAATTTCTGGACCTTCAACAATATCAGATACGAGTAAACCATGATCAGAACCATCGTTTGTTTCACGTACGATAACATCTTGCGCCACATCTACTAAACGACGAGTCAAGTAACCTGAATCGGCTGTTTTAAGCGCCGTATCCGTTAAACCTTTACGAGCCCCATGTGAAGAGATGAAGTATTCAAGAACATTTAGACCTTCACGGAAGTTAGATGTGATCGGTAATTCAACGATACGTCCAGAAGGATCGGCCATTAAACCACGCATACCCGCTAACTGTGTAAAGTTTGAGATGTTACCACGGGCACCAGAGTCTTGCATCATGAAGATTGGGTTTAAGCGATCTAAACCAGCGATAAGTTTACTTTGTAACGTATCTTTCGCTGCGTTCCAAATTGCAATAACTCGTTCATAACGCTCTTCATCTGTCATTAAACCACGTTTAAACATTTTTGTAACATTTTCTACTTCATCATGTGATGCCGCTAAGATTTGAGGTTTATCCTTCACAACGATGATATCAGAAATACCAACTGTGATACCAGCAAGTGTTGAGTATTTGAACCCTTGATCTTTCATACGGTCTAACATTTTTGAAGTTTCAGTGATGTGGAACAATTTGAAAATTTGAGCGATGATTTCTTCAAGATTTTTCTTCTTGAATGGTAACAAGACGCTTTGTTGTTCAATATGTTTTTTCACATCAGTTGTAGAAGGCACGAAGTAATGAGCAGGTGTTGCTACTTCAAGATTCGTTTTAGTTGGTTCATTCATGTATGGGAACGACGGTGGCAAGATTGAGTTGAAAATCAATTTACCAACTGTTGTAATTAACAATTGTTTGTTTTGTTCAGCTGTGAATGTTTCGTTACCTAACGAGTTGGCAGCAACTGCAATCCGTGAATGTAAATGCACGTAACCGTTTTGGTAAGCAATCATTGCTTCGTTAATATCAGTAAAGATTAACCCTTCACCAACAATGCCTTCGCGTTCTAATGTTAAGTAGTAGTTACCAAGAACCATATCTTGTGATGGTGTTACAACTGGTTTACCATCTTTCGGGTTCAGAATGTGGTTAGCTGCTAACATTAAAATACGGGCTTCGGCTTGAGCTTCAGGTGAAAGTGGTACATGGACAGCCATTTGGTCACCATCGAAATCGGCGTTGTATGCAGTACATACTAACGGGTGAAGACGAATCGCACGACCTTCAACTAAGATAGGTTCGAATGCTTGGATACCTAAACGGTGTAACGTAGGTGCTCGGTTAAGTAACACTGGGTGTTCGCGGATAACGTCTTCTAATACGTCCCAAATTTCTGGTGAATGACGTTCGATTTTACGTTTTGCACTCTTAATGTTGTGTGCTAATCCACGTTGAGTTAACTCACGCATAACAAATGGTTTGAATAATTCAATTGCCATTTCACGTGGTAAACCACATTGGTACATTTTTAAAGAAGGTCCACAAACGATTACTGAACGGCCTGAATAATCGACACGTTTACCAAGTAAGTTTTGACGGAAACGACCTTGTTTACCTTTAAGCATGTGTGATAAAGATTTCAATGGACGGTTACCTGGTCCTGTAACAGGACGGCCACGACGACCATTATCGATTAAACCATCGACAGCTTCTTGTAACATCCGTTTTTCGTTTTGAACGATAATGCTTGGGGCACCCAGGTCTAATAAACGTTTCAAACGGTTGTTACGGTTAATAACACGACGGTATAAATCGTTTAAGTCAGATGTCGCAAAACGGCCACCTTCAAGTTGCACCATCGGACGAATTTCCGGTGGAATAACTGGGAGAACGTCTAAGACCATCCAGCTCGGTTTATTACCTGAGTGACGGAAAGCTTCCAACACTTCAAGGCGACGAATCGCACGAGTACGACGTTGACCTTGAGCTGATTTTAACTCCTCTTTCAATTCAGCAACTTCGCCTTCTAAATCAACAGCGTCTAAGAGACGTTTGATTGCTTCAGCACCCATTCCTGCTTGGAAAGATTGACCGTATTTTTCACGGTAAGCACGGTATTCGCGCTCAGATAATAATTGTTTTTTGTCTAACGCTGTATCACCAGCTTCAGTAACAACATAAGAAGCGAAGTAAATAACTTCTTCCAACGCACGAGGTGACATGTCTAAGACAAGACCCATACGACTTGGGATTCCTTTGAAGTACCAAATATGTGAAACAGGCGCCGCTAATTCAATGTGTGCCATACGTTCACGACGTACTTTTGATTTTGTGACTTCAACGCCACAACGATCACAGACAACACCTTTATAACGAACACGTTTGTATTTCCCACAAGAACATTCCCAATCTTTAGTTGGTCCAAAGATACGCTCACAGAAAAGACCATCACGTTCAGGTTTCAATGTACGGTAGTTAATTGTTTCTGGTTTTTTGACTTCACCAAAAGACCACGAGCGGATTTTATCAGGTGACGCTAAACCTATTTTCATATAATCAAAGTTATTAACATCTAACAAGGGGTCAACCTCCCTATCGTTTTTTGTATTCTATTGTAAAACTGTTTATAAACAAGCATAACGAACTGTATTCACAGCTCGTACGCAAGTTTCTTATAGTGTTTAGTCTACTGTTGGTTCATCGTTAGCAGGTTCTGCTTTAATGGCAGCTGATGGCGTTAAAAACTCTTCATCTTTTACGTAATCTTCATCATCAAGTTCACGTAATTCGATTTCTTCGTCGTCAGCCGACATCATTTTCACATCCATACCTAAACTTTGTAATTCCTTGATCAATACTTTGAATGACTCTGGAATACCAGGTTGTGGTAAGTTCTCACCTTTAACGATTGCTTCGTATGTTTGCACACGACCAACAACGTCATCTGATTTGTAAGTTAAGATTTCTTGAAGAATGTGCGCTGCACCGTAAGCTTCAAGAGCCCATACTTCCATCTCACCAAAACGTTGTCCACCGAATTGCGCTTTACCACCAAGTGGTTGTTGCGTAACAAGTGAGTAAGGTCCTGTTGAACGAGCATGTAATTTATCATCAACCATGTGGGCTAATTTGATCATGTACATGATACCAACTGATACACGGTTATCCATTGCTTCACCTGTACGACCATCGTATACGATTGTTTTCGCATCTTCTGCCATACCTGCTTCTGCAACAGTGCTCCATACATCTTCTTCATTCGCGCCATCGAATACAGGTGTCGCAATATGAATACCTAATTGACGCGCTGCCATCCCTAAGTGTAATTCAAGTACTTGTCCAATGTTCATACGAGAAGGTACACCGAGTGGATTAAGCATCACATCGATTGGTGTGCCGTCTGGAAGATAAGGCATATCTTCTTCAGGTAGAATACGAGAGATAACCCCTTTGTTACCGTGACGTCCGGCCATCTTATCACCAACGTGGATTTTACGTTTTTGAACGATGTATACACGAACGAGTTGGTTAACGCCTGGTGCTAATTCATCACCGTTTTCACGTGTGAATGTTTTAACATCAAGCACGATTCCGCCACCACCGTGAGGGACACGAAGAGAGGTATCGCGAACTTCACGCGCTTTTTCACCAAAGATAGCATGTAATAAACGTTCTTCAGCTGTTAATTCAGTTACACCCTTAGGTGTTACTTTACCAACTAATAAGTCACCGTCTTTAACTTCAGCACCAACACGGATAATACCGCGTGAATCTAAGTCTTTTAACGCTTCCTCAGCCACGTTTGGAATATCACGTGTCATTTCTTCAGGTCCTAATTTGGTATCACGTGCTTCTGATTCATATTCTTCAATATGAACAGATGTATAAACGTCATCTTTTACAAGACGCTCGTTCATGATAATCGCATCTTCATAGTTGTAACCATCCCACGTCATGAAACCAACGAGTACGTTACGTCCTAATGCCATTTCACCTAATTCCATTGATGGACCATCAGCTAAGATGTCACCGACAACAACACGGTCACCTTGGCTTACGCTAGGTGTTTGGTTGTAGCAAGTACCAGGGTTTGAACGAGCGAATTTTTGGAGATGATACGTATCAAGTGCGCCTTCTGTTTCTTTACCTTCAATGTCAGCAATACGACGTACTGTAATGTATTTAGCTTCAACGTGTTCAACAATACCGTCAAATTTCGCTTTAACAGCTGCACCAGAGTCACGGGCAGCCACGTGTTCCATCCCTGTACCAATAAATGGCGCTTCAGGACTTAATAACGGAACCGCTTGACGTTGCATGTTGGCACCCATAAGGGCACGGTTGGAGTCATCGTTTTCTAAGAAAGGAATACATGCCGTAGCGGCAGATACAACTTGTTTAGGTGAAACGTCCATGTAGTCAATACGTTCTTTTGTAACAGATAAGTTTTCAGAACGGAAACGCGCTTGGATTTCTTCGTTTAAGAATTGTCCATCTTCGCTAAGTAATGAGTTTGCTTGCGCAACAACGTAGTTATCTTCTTCATCAGCTGTTAAGTAATCGATATGATCAGTTACTTGGTTTGTTTCAGCATCAACACGACGGTATGGCGTTTCAATGAAGCCATAACGGTTTACACGTGCGTATGAAGATAACGAGTTAATTAAACCGATGTTCGGGCCCTCAGGCGTTTCAATCGGGCACATACGACCGTAGTGAGAATAATGTACATCTCGGACTTCGAAGCCGGCACGTTCACGTGTTAAACCACCAGGTCCTAATGCAGAAAGACGACGTTTATGCGTCAATTCGGCAAGTGGGTTCGTTTGATCCATGAATTGTGACAATTGCGAACTACCAAAGAATTCTTTGATGGCTGCAACGACTGGACGGATGTTAATTAATTGTTGCGGTGTGATTGTTGTCATATCTTGAATCGACATACGTTCACGTACTACACGTTCCATCCGGCTTAAACCGATACGGAATTGGTTTTGTAACAATTCACCTACAGAACGTAAACGACGGTTACCTAAATGGTCAATATCGTCTGTTTCGCCGATGCCATGTAATAAACCAAAGAAGTAACTTACAGATGAAATGATATCAGCAGGTGTTACATGCTTAACATCAGCTTCTAAGTAAGCATTACCGATTACGTTAACGATTTTTTCTTCGTCTAATGGCGAATGAACTTTAATCGATTGAATTGTAATCGGTTCTTCTAACGCGCCACCATGAGGAGTTAAAGTCGTAAAGCCAAGGCCAGCCTCTAATTTTTCCATGATTGCATCTAATTTACGACGGTCTAAAATCTCATCTTTAGCTGCAATAATTTCACCTGTTTCAGGATCAACTAATGTTTCAGCTAAGCGTTGATTAAAGAGACGGTTTTTCGGATGTAATTTTTTGTTGATTTTGTAACGACCAACGTTTGCTAAATCGTAACGACGCGCGTCAAAGAAACGCGTATATAAGAGGTTTTTAGCATTTTCAACTGTTGGTGGCTCACCAGGACGTAAACGTTCATAAATTTCTAGTAACGCTTTGTCGGTGTTTTCTGAGTTATCTTTTTCTAATGTGTTACGTAAGTATTCATTGTCACCAATTAAGTCAACAATTTCTTGATCTGAGCTGAAGCCCAACGCACGTAACAACACTGTTGCAGGTAATTTACGCGTACGATCGATACGAACGTAAACAACATCTTTTGCATCAGTTTCTAATTCTAACCATGCCCCACGGTTCGGAATCACTGTTGACCCGTACCCTTGACGGCCATTTTTATCCATACGATCATGGAAATAAACACCTGGTGAACGAACTAATTGCGAGACGATTACTCGTTCCGCTCCGTTAATAATGAAAGTACCCATTTCTGTCATTAATGGGAAATCACCCATAAAGACTTCTTGGTCTTTCACTTCACCGGTTTCCTTATTAATCAAACGCAATTTTACACGTAATGGTGCCGAATAAGTCGTATCGCGCTCTTTAGATTCCCAAATAGAATATTTAGGTTCGCCTAACGAATAATCGATAAATTCCAACGATAAGTTTCCTGCAAAATCCTCAATTGGAGAAATATCATGAAACATCTCTTTCAAGCCCTCATCTAAAAACCATTGATAAGACGCTGTTTGAATTTCGATTAAATCTGGTAACTCCAACACTTCGCTGATACGTGCAAAACTTCTGCGTTGGCGATGACGTCCATACTGTTCAACATGTCCTGTCAACCAATTCACCCCTCAAAGAATCGTATTTTTTAAACGGTGCCATACACCGTTTGTCCATAGCTAATACCCCGTTATACGGAAATATTAGGCCTAAAAAAAGCCACCATTTAGATCTGTCTGCATGAAAAAACAGCCCAATGATATCTATTATATTGGCATTATAATATCATACAACAATCACGAGTTAAAGTCAAGACTTTTCGCTACGGAGAATCCAGTACCCTTTTTCTTTCACAACAATTTCGCAGTTGCCGAACACTGCTGTCATTTTATCAAAGGCAGATGGTGCCCCTTGTTTTTTCTGGATAACAACCCAAAGACTACCACCCACTCGCAAATGATCAATCGCCTGTTCTAAAATCTCATGCACGACTTGTTTACCCGCACGAATTGGCGGATTCGTTAAAATCGCAGCAAAATCTGTTTTAACGACATTCGCATAAGCAGCACTTTCATAGACCACTACATTAGTTACCGTATTAAGTTGTGCATTTTCGGTCGCTAATTCCAACGCCCGATCATTCACATCAATCATATGTACCGTGCGTGACGTATCTTCATTGGCTAACGCTATCCCGATTGGGCCATAACCACATCCAACGTCTAACAAATCGCCAGCCATTGGTGGGAACCCAAACGCGTCAATTAACACACGCGAACCGAAATCGATGCTGTTTTTGGAAAAGACGCCGGCATCGCTGATGAATTGAAAAGTTGTGCCGCGCAACGGGAATTCCCATTGTTGGCGATGATGCTCTAAATCAGTGTTCTTCGTATAATAGTGACGTTCCATTTTATCCCTCCTTTTCTTTATTAAGGAATTGTATTCATGTAAATAAAGAAAAAAAGAGCTGTTTGCATTAAGCTTATGTTAAGCATACAACAGCCTGAGCTGATGCATGACTCAACAACATATCTAACGTCTCAGAAGATTCGTCAGTTACAACTTAAACAAACAGTTCTCTTATTTACGCTACGTTGAAACAGTTATTATTTAATAACTGCGCTTGCGCCAGCTTCTTCAAGTTGAGCAAGAATTTCTTCTGCTTCAGCTTTAGCTGCGCCTTCTTTAATTACTTTAGGAGCGTTATCTACCATTTCTTTAGCTTCTTTAAGACCTAAGCCAGTAACAGTACGTACAACTTTGATTACTTTAACTTTAGAAGAACCAGCAGATGTTAATTCAACATCAAACTCAGTTTTTTCTTCAGCGGCAGCAGCGCCACCAGCAGCAGCAGCTACAGGAGCAGCAGCAGTAACACCAAATTCTTCTTCGATTGCTTTTACTAAGTCGTTTAATTCTACAACAGTCGCTTCTTTTACAGATGCGATGATATCTTCAATATTTAAGGCCATGATATAATTCCTCCATTTTTTATATAGTTTTTATGCTTCTTCTTGCTCTTTTTGTTCTGCAACAGCTTTAGTAAGCATTGCGAAGTTACGCATAGGTGCTTGTAAAACTGATACTAACATTGAAAGTAAACCTTCGCGTGATGGTAATGATGCAATTGTGTTGATTTCTTCAACGCCAACTACGTTACCTTCGATAACGCCCGCTTTAATTTCTAATGCTTCATTTGCTTTCGCAAAATCGTAAATGATTTTAGCAGGGGCAACAACGTCATCATTACTGAATGCGATTGCGTTAGGACCTGTTAAAGCTTCATTTAAACCTTCGTAGTTTGCAGCAGTAGCAGCACGACGAACTAAACCGTTTTTCAACACTTTAAGTTCAACACCAGCTTCACGTAATTGTTTACGTAATTCTGTAACTTGCTCAACTGTAAGACCACGATAGTCGACAACGATAGTTGAAACACTATTTTCTAATTTTGTTTGGATTTCAGAAACCAAACCTTTTTTGACTTCAATAGCAGCTTGACTCAAAATTTACACCTCCTCTTATAATTAGTGACACTTTTTTATAAGTAATAAAAAACCTCTGCACACCGTAGATAGCGTCAGAGGTTTTACTGATAAATCAGTAGTCAAAAAATCCTCGGTAGGTTTTTAAAACGCGAACGTTCCCTACTGTCTACGGTAAGAGATATTTAATTATCACCAATGTTCTAAATGATATCAGAACATCGAGATGTTGTCAACTATTAACCAAGAGTTGAAGGTTCAACTTTAAGACCAGGTCCCATTGTTGAAGCAACTGCTAAGTTTTTAATGTAAACACCTTTAGCTGATGATGGTTTAGCTTTAAGAACAACTTCGTGAACTGCTTTGAAGTTTTCCATTAATTTTTCAGTACCGAAAGATTTTTTACCGATGATGAATTGTAGGTTACCTACTTTATCAACACGGTATTCAACTTTACCAGCTTTAATGTCGTTAACTGCTTTCGTAACGTCCATAGTAACTGTTCCAGTTTTAGGGTTAGGCATTAAACCTTTAGGTCCTAACACACGACCTAAACGACCAATTTGACCCATCATGTCTGGTGTTGCAACGATAACGTCGAAGTCGAACCAGCCACCTTGGATTTTTTCAAGGTATTCAGCTTCACCTACGTAGTCAGCGCCAGCTGCTTCAGCTTCAGCAGCTTTAGCACCTTTTGCTAATACTAAAACACGTTGTGTTTTACCAGTACCGTTTGGTAATACAACAGCACCACGAATTTGTTGATCCGCTTGTTTAGGATCTACTCCTAAGCGATATGATACTTCGATTGTAGCATCAAAATTAACAAAGTCGATTGCTTGTACTAATTCGATTGCTTCAGAACCAGCGTAAGCTTTTTCTGCATCAATTTTTTTAGCAGCTTCGATATATTTTTTACTTTTCTTAACCATTTTTTATTCTCCTCCTCAAATGTGGTATTAGCGGAATTTCCTCCCACCTTTAAGGTCGTACCAAAGCACAACCTTTTAAAACAAAACATGCCGTTTATAGGCAACCGAAGATTAATCTTCGATTGTGATTCCCATTGAACGAGCAGTACCTTCGACCATTAACATAGCAGCTTCTACGCTACCAGCATTTAAGTCAGGCATTTTTGTTTCAGCGATTTCACGAACTTGATCGCGTTTAACAGTTGCAACTTTGTTTGTGTTTGGTTCACCAGAACCTTTTTCAACGCCTGCAGCTTTTTTAAGTAAAACTGCTGCTGGTGGTGTTTTTGTTATGAATGTAAATGAACGATCTTCATATACAGAAATAACAACTGGGATGATCAAACCTGCTTGATCTTGTGTACGAGCGTTAAACTCTTTACAGAAGCCCATGATGTTAACACCTGCTTGACCTAATGCAGGACCTACCGGCGGTGCAGGGTTTGCTTTACCTGCGGGGATTTGTAATTTTACTACTTTAGTTACTTTCTTAGCCATGAGACACACCTCCTTAAGTCAGTGATGTGGTTAAATTGGGTGCTTTACACCCTCCCACTCATCTTTGCTCTTGGCTGATACGTTTGAACACGTACTTAAGAATCTTAACATCTCGAAAAGATTTCGTCAACTGGAATGTTTTCCGTCGTTTTTAATTGGGTGCTTAACAGCGCTTATCAAAGGTGTCGATGCAAAAAAAAAAATCACCCGCAGGCGATCTTTTTTGATGGTAAGCAAACAGCGCGTTCGAGCGTTCCAATTTCTTCAGTTCTAAACGGTTGTGTTCACTTTTACTTATCCAGTTACCCCAACCAGAACTTTGGAAATTTCACGCTCTCTACCCGATGCTATATAACCGCAACTTCGAGCGTTCCAATTTCTTCAGTTCTAAACGGTTGTGTTCACTTTTACTATTAGATTTTTTCTACTTGGTTGAAATCAACTTCTACTGGTGTTTCACGGCCAAACATGTCAACAATAACGCGGGCCTTACCTTTTGATTCATCAATTTCAGTGATTTTACCAGCAAATTCAGCAAATGGTCCTTCTTTCACCATTACTGTATCGCCTAACACGTAATCCAATTCAACGGCATGTTCTTCAACACCCATGTTTTTAAAGACGCGTTCGATTTCATCATCTAACATCGGTGATGGTTTTGAACCTGAACCAGCCGAACCAACGAAACCAGTCACACCTGGTGTGTTACGGACAACGTACCATGAATCATCTGTCATAATTAACTCAACCAAGACATAACCTGGGAATACCTTATGTTTAACAACCTTTGTTTTACCGTTTTTAGTTTCTGTTTCTTCTTCTTCGGGTACTAACACGCGGAAGATTTTATCATCCATCCCCATTGATTCAATTCGTTTTTCTAAGTTGATTTTAACTTTGTTTTCATAACCTGAATACGTGTGTACAACATACCAATCTTTATCCATAATATGTGTGGAAAGACTCATTGAGCGCTTTCCCAACCCTCCTCATAATTTCGTATTATTTTTAGCAAAATAAAAAACCCGTGTTACACATGCGGGTTTCTCTCGTAGACATAGTATAGCACTATTACTGTTGAATTAAAAGTTAATCAATTAATAAGGTCAACTAAAGCACCGATACCCCAATCACTAAGCATGAAGAATAGCGCTAAAAAGACGACCGTAAACACAACGATTGTTGTATAGTTCACGACTTCTTTACCAGTTGGCCAAACAACCTTGCCTAATTCACTTTTGACACCTTTAAAAAATCCTTGCTTGCTTGCCATGGTTGGTTCCCTCAATTCTTTATCTGATAAGATTATTTTGTTTCACGATGTTTTGTATGTTTTTTACAATATTTACAATGCTTGTTCATTTCTAGGCGAACAGTACGAGCTGAAGCACCCAATGTAATTGAATAATTACGAGAACCGCACTCTACACACGCTAGGGATGCTTTTTTTTTGCACGTTTGACACTCCTCTAATAAAATACTTAATCTATCAAAAATCGTAACACGTCCGTTTTTGTTTGTCAAATCATCGCATAACCGATTGTTTGACGAACAGCCTTTTTCATCGTATCGCTTTTTTGCGAATCCGTTGCAAAGCATTATCAATCGCTTTCTCGGATTTAGCCAATGTCTGCGCAATTTCAGCATAGCTTTTGCCAGCGATGTACTCATTCACCACTGCCGATTCAAACGTCGTTAACCGCTCTGCTAAATGTTTGAGCAAAGCGGCTTCGCGCTCTTGTGCAAGCAACGCCTTCTCAGGTAACTCATGCGCACTCGATGTCGCAATGGTATCTAATAGCGTCCACTCTTCTGCAGCACTGGCAGACAGTGGCATGTCGAGCGATAACGAGTTTGTTAACAGTTCATGCTTTTTACGGGTGGCACTTTTGATGGCGGTAATCACTTGACGTTCAATGCATAAACGCATAAAGGTTGCAAAGGAGGCTGTTGCTTCTTCATTGTAGTCACGTACCGCCTTCAAAAAACCAATCGATGCTTCTTGCATCAAATCATCGCGATCACCTGTTTTCAAAAAGTAGTGACTAATAATGCGCTTAATTTGTGGTTGATAATTTGCCAACAGCGTATCAAAGGCTTGGATATTACCCGCTTTGGCCGCAGCCAGCAATGTGGTTTCATCGTACTTGTGAACCTTTATCGACATACGTTTCACCCCGAGTCTCTTAGAATGATTGCTTGTCTTCAGTATAGGTATCCCGACCGGGACTCGTCAATCATTAGGCAAACGGCCACGACGCCATTGCTCTAACGTTTCTTTCGTTTTCGGATCAATCGCTGCCATCAATTTTGGTGTTTGTGTATGAATCGTTTTAATTTCATCTGTTACTTCCCGTGCCATATCGCGAATTTCAATTAATAGTTCGCGAGCGGATAAACGCAAGGCGCCTTGGCCAAAAATCTGCCACTGTTCCGTCGCGTCACTCGTCGCTACAATCACATTCGTCGCTGCATTAATATAATCACGGGCATGGGCTTCGATGTACTCATCTGCAATGGTCTGTTCTTCGGTGTAAACAATTTTCATGTTTTTAAAAAGCATTTCACTTTCTTTCCCTTTAACGAACTGGGCATCAAACACAACAATCGTTTGATAACCGGTATAAGCCGCATAGTCTGCCAGTTCTTCGAGCAGTTGTTCACGTGCGTGTGCGATTGACTGACGCTTGAGTCGTTCAAGATGCGCCCAATGACCAATCACATTGTACCCGTCCACAAACAGAATCGTCCTCATCTTACTTACCTAATGGTGAGCGTTTACGCAATACTTCAAACATAAGAATACTTGCTGCCACTGAGGCATTTAATGAAGTGACATGTCCGCGCATTGGTAAACTCACAAGAAAATCACATTTTTCTACTGCTAAGCGTGAAATACCGCGACCTTCACTGCCGATAATAAGCGCAAGCGGTAAGGTCGGATCCATTGAACGATAATCTTCTTTCGCCGAAGCATCTGTTCCAAAAATCCAAACACCTTGTTTCTTCAGTTCTTCAATCGTACGAGCAATGTTTGTCACACGCACAACCGGTACGTGTTCAATTGCACCTGTTGAAGCCTTAGCGACCGTTGCAGTTAAACCAACTGCACGACGTTTGGGGATGATAATTCCGTGTGCGCCAACTGTATCAGCTGTTCGCATGATTGAGCCGAGGTTATGTGGATCTTCGAGTTCATCTAAGATTAAGAAGAACGGATCCTCACCTTTATCAGCAGCTGCCTTAAATAAATCTTCCATCTCGGCATATTGGTAAGCTGCAACTTGAGCCGCTACTCCTTGATGCACTTGATCTGTTAATGAGTTCATTTTTTGTTTTGGAATCATCTGTACTTGCACGCCACGTTTTTTAGCCAACGCTAATATTTGTGAGCCGACCCCTTTTTCTGTTCCCTCTTGTAACCATACTTTATTAATATCGCGATCAGAACGCAATACTTCTAGCACAGGATTACGTCCTGCAATAATATCATCTGCCATGTTATTTTCCTCCTTCTAATGCAGCGTCATGAAAAGCAAGCGCTGCGTTCATCAGTTCATTCAAACGATCTGTTTCATCAGTTAAGTATAAGTAGCCTATCAACGCTTCAAAGGCTGTTGAATAACGGTAGGTCATTAAGTCCGTATTTTTACGAATCGTTTTCGACTTCGCATTGCGGCCGCGATTAACAATCGTTACTTCAAAGGCTGTTAAAGCCTCTGTTTCGAGCCAATGTTTTAAAATGCGATCCTGTGCTTTTGCGCTGACATAGTGGGTCGCTGTTGTGTGCAACCGATTCGGATTCGTCTTGCCTTGTCGCAGCAAATGATTCCGGACGGCAACTTCGAAAATGGCATCGCCATGTAGGCCAGTGCCAAGCCGTTTAATTGTTTTAAATCTGCCATTGTTATCCTCTTCTCCAACGAGTTCCCTGTGGGGTATCCTCTAAAATTATCTGTTGTCCCTTAAATAAATCACGAATCTCATCTGAACGATCAAAGCGACGTTCATTCCGAGCTAAATCACGTTCTTCGATTAATTGTTCAATCTCTTCATCACTCAATTGATCCGCTGTACTCGTTTTTGCCGTTGCTAACGTTAATCCTAAAATCGCAAAATATTTCTCAAAGGCGTGCATGAAACTTTCCAATATGCCAAAACCAACATGGTTTTTTGCGACATAAATATTCGCTTTTTTAGCGAGGTCATACAACGTTGTGATCGCATTAGCAGTGTTAAAGTCATCATCCATTTCACGTTCGAAATCGCGTTGCACCTCATTTAATTGTTCGTACCATGCATCAGCATCACTCGGTTCATTGTCAACAGCCACCGACAAGCGGTGTTTAACATTGAAATAAGCTGTTCTTAAACGCTCCAAACCATTTTGGGCATCAGCTAACAACGCCGGACTGTAGTTAATGGGGTTTCGGTAATGCACACTTAACATGAAAAAGCGGAATGCGACTGGATCATGCTCTTTTAGCATCTCATGAACAGTGATAAAATTACCGAGCGATTTCGACATTTTCGTATCATCGATATTCATATACCCGTTATGCATCCAATAACGCGCAAAAGTTTGGTCATGGGCAGCTTCTGATTGCGCAATCTCATTTTCATGGTGAGGGAACTGTAAGTCTTGCCCGCCCGCATGAATATCAATTGTTTTACCTAAGTATTTTTCGGCCATCGCTGAACATTCAATATGCCAACCCGGGCGACCTAATCCCCACGCGCTCTCCCAGCTGATTTCACCTGGCTTAGCAGCCTTCCATAATACAAAATCAAGCGGTTCTTGTTTCGCAGTGTCTTCCTCAACACGCGCACCAACCTTTAAGTCGTGCAATGATTGGTGTGATAAAGCGCCGTAATTTTCGAATTTCCGTGTACGGTAATAGACGTCGCCTTCGCTCTCATAAGCATAGCCTTTGTCAATTAAGGTTGCGATTAAGGCAATGATTTCCGGCATGTTCTCAGTGACACGCGGATGAACATCGGCTGGTTCAACACCGAGAGCAGCGGTATCTTCTTCATAAGCTTTAATGAATCGATCAGCCACTTCGGGCACTGTCACTTTGAGTTCATCGGCTACACGGATTAATTTATCATCGACATCGGTAAAGTTCGACACAAACTTGACGTGATAACCACGGTATTCAAAATAACGACGCACGGTATCAAACACGATGATGGGGCGCGCATTCCCAATATGAATATAGTTATAAACGGTGGGGCCACAGACATACATCTTCACTTCACCTTTTTCAATCGGTTCAAACACTTCTTTTTGTCTCGTTAACGTATTATATAGTTGAATGCTCATCTTAATCCTCTTTTCCCTCACGAATTTTTTTGACTGCTGTTGTTAAGTTGGCTAATTCTAGCGTTAAAGCGTCGATGCGTTCTTCGAGTTGTTTTGCCTTATTCGCGACATCGACACGTCGATCACCAATCCGAATAACGCGGGCTGGGACACCGACAGCCGTCGCTTGATCAGGAATATCCTGAATAACAACGGCACCCGCACCAATCTTGCTATCCTCACCAATGACGATGGGGCCTAGTATTTGGACGTCGCCCGAAATAAAGGCACGATCTTTAATAATAGGATGACGCCAACCCGTGTCATGTCCTGTTCCACCGAGGGTAACACCATGATGAAGGGTGACATCATCACCAATGCGGCACGTTTCACCGATGACCAATCCCATGCCATGATCAATAAACAACCGTCGACCAATCGTTGCACCCGGATGAATTTCAATCCCCGTAAAGAAACGACTCATCTGTGAAATGATTCGTGCAAGTAATTTCAAGTGATGGCGGTATAAAAAGTGTGCGATACGATGGTTCCAAATGGCATGTACACCTGCATACGTCAACATCACTTCCAGACGTGACGAGGCAGCTGGATCATTGTGCAACACGACATCTACCTGCTCTTTCATCTGACGAAACATAATTTATCCCTCAACTTCTACTTTATAGTTTACTTGTTAGCATGATCATTTGACCGATTCAAATAAAAAACGCCTCTGTCTATATGACAGAGACGCTTTCGCGTGGTTCCACTCTGTTTGGAGCAACCTACACTCCCAACTTAGCTGTTTAACGCACAGTCAACGCTCTATCCTACTCACTTCAAATAGAGTCTCTAAGAGGCATTTCATCAAGCGTCTATCAATCAGTCCCAGCCTAGCTGATTGTCTCTGTTACAGACGGGTTTGACTACTTCTTCTTATTAACGATCAATCTATAGTTGCTTTTCATTATACGCAGATATCTGCAATCGTGCAAGTTGTATTAGCTTAATTTAGCTAAACGTTTCAAGACAACTTCCTTGCCTAACACTTCAATCGCTTGTGGTAACTCAGGGCCATGCATTTCACCCGTTGTCGCAATACGGATTGGCATAAAGAGGTTTTTACCTTTAATGCCTGTCTCTTTTTGAACGACTTTAATCATTGGTTTAATATTCGCCGCGATAAAGTCTTCATCCGTTAAGCTTGCAAGTTGAGCAGCAAAGGCTGCCAAAACAGTCGGAACTGTTTCTTCTGCTAACACTGCTTGGGCCTCATCAGAGAATGTTAATTCCTCAGTGAAGAACATATCTGTTAACTCAACAATTTCAGCGCCGTAGCTCATTTGTTGGTGGTACAGTGAAATTAGATTTGTTGCCCACGCATGTTGTTCAGCCGTTAATTCCAACGGTAAACGACCAGCTTTTTGCAAGAAAGGCAACGCGAGCTCAACCACTTCTGTCAGTGTCATTTTCTTAACGTATTGGTTGTTCATCCATTGTAACTTGGCTTTATCAAAGACCGCTGGTGAATGTGATAGGCGGGCTGGATTGAAGATCTTAATGAATTCTTCTTGGCTAAAGATTTCTTCTTCACCTTCAGGTGACCAGCCGAGCATTGTAATAAAGTTAAACAAGGCCGCTGGTAAATAACCTAATTCAGCATATTGCTCGATGAATTGGATGATTGATTCATCACGTTTACTTAATTTTTTATGTTGATCATTAACGATTAATGTCATATGACCAAAGACAGGCACGTCCCAACCAAATGCATCGTATATCATTAATTGCTTCGGTGTATTTGAGATATGATCATCACCACGTAATACGTGTGAGATTTTCATTAAATAGTCATCAGCAACAACGGCAAAGTTATACGTTGGAATACCATCTTTTTTACAGATAACCCAATCACCAATATCATTTGATTCAAACGAAACATGGCCTTTAACAATGTCATCAAAGGCGAATGTACGATCTTTTGGTACGCGGAAACGAATGCTCGGTTTTAAACCTTTTGCTTCGTATGCAGCACGTTGCTCTGCTGTTAAATGAGCGTCTCGACCAGAATAACGTGGCATTGTACTAGCCGCAACCTGCGCTTCGCGTTCTGCCGCCAATTCTTCTTCGGTATCATACGCTTTATATGCTAAATCTTTTTCTAACAATTCAGCAATTAACTTCGCGTAAATCTCGTTACGTTCTGATTGACGATACGGACCAAACTCGCCATGTTGACCATTTTCATTCACACCTTCAGACCAATCAAGTCCTAACCATTTTAAAAATTCGATTTGACTTGATTCACCATCAGCAACATTACGTTTTAAGTCAGTGTCTTCAATGCGTAAGATGAAATCGCCACCTTCATGACGGGCATAAAGATAGTTGAAAATTGCAGTACGGGCATTACCAATATGTAAATGTCCGGTTGGGCTTGGTGCATAACGCACACGGATACGGTTACTCACTTGACATTTCCTCCTTAAGGAACGGGTTATTTTAGCAGCAACGCCTCTAAGGCTTGTGCTATTTGTAAAAGCGGTCGTACTTTATACTGATTTGAGCAGGTTCAACATTCACAAAAGAGCCATCTGTTGGTGCAACGGTTTATATGCGATGCATGTAGCATCTCTTCGATTTCAGCAGTTGCGCTATCATATTAAAACATGAGTGCCTCTCTCGCTGAATCAATGGGCTTGCCCATCATGTACCTTACTATATTCGCACCAATTGAGCTTTCTTGCAAGTCTATTTTCAAACAATTATGCGACATTATCGTCTCCTATTTATAGACCTTTGCAAAAATCATTCGGCCTGCCGATGTTTGAAGCACACTGGTCACCGCAACATCGACCGTTTGATTGATGAAACGACGGCCTTCTTCAACGACAATCATCGTGCCATCATCTAGGTAGCCGATACCTTGGTTGCGTTCTTTACCGTCTTTGACAACAAGTAAATGCAACTTTTCGCCTGGTAAAACGACAGGTTTAACTGCATTGGCGAGATCGTTAATGTTTAAAACTGGAATCTTTTGAAATTCACAAACCTTGTTTAAATTATAATCATTCGTTACGACAACGCCGCCATATTCTTTTGCAGCACGCACGAGTTTGCTATCAACCTCGGTAATATCGTCGTAGTCGCCTTCAAACATCCGCACTTCTATTTTCTTTTCGTTTTGTAAGGCATTTAAAATATCCAGTCCACGACGGCCCTTTGTGCGTTTAAGCGAATCAGAACTATCGGCAATATGTTGTAATTCTTCAAGAACGAATAAAGGAATCATCACTGGACCTTCTAAAAAACCGGTGCGAATAATATCGGCAATACGACCATCAATGACAACGCTCGTATCTAAAAATTTAGGATTCTCATTTCGTTTTTGCTCGGTAGCAATCGTCTCCACTGCTTTTTTCTTGCCCATTCGATTAAGCGATAAAATCGACAACCATTCTTCTTTGCGGGCGACACCCATGCGTACACCTAAATAGCCAAAAAAGATCGCTAATAAAATCGGCAATACGTTACTAATTAACGGCATTTCAATTTGACTAATCGGTAAGCTTAAGAGAAATGAAATAATTAAACCGACAATTAAACCTAAACTCCCAAATAAGACGCTTGTATTAGGGGTTTTTGCTAAAAACGATTCTACTGTTTTCAAGCTGTTCTCAATGTGTTTGATTGCCCATGAAAATAATAGGATAAAAACAATAAGACCAATAAGCGTATTGACAATCGAATTATTGAGTAAGGGAGAGACGTTTGCTCCGAATATTCCCGTCCAAATGTACGGAAAACCGATGGCACCAAAGGCGCCTCCGACAATTGCATAACAAATATAAATTAATACTTTAGCCATTTCGTTGCCTCCTTTATCATTTAGTTGGAAAGGCTTTTTGAATTGCTTCACGCAATGTCGCCACGCCTATCACTTGAATTTCGGTCGGGAATGTCCAACCGCCGATGTTATTCGCCGGAATAATAATCCGCTTAAAGCCGAGTTTAGCAGCTTCTTGCACCCGTTGATCAATTCGGGCAACCCGACGAATTTCACCCGTTAAACCCACCTCACCAATAAAACAATCCATCGCAGCGGTTGGCTTATCGTAATAACTCGAGGCGATACTGATAGCAATCGCTAAATCAATGGCCGGTTCATCAAGTTTAACACCACCAGCTGCCTTTAAATACGCATCTTGATTTTGCAGCATTAAACCTTCACGTTTTTCCAGCACTGCCATAATAAGTGATACGCGGTTATAATCCATCCCCGTTGCCATGCGTCGGGCATTACCATAAACAGTTGGTGACACTAGCGCTTGAATTTCAACGAGTACAGGCCGTGTTCCTTCCATCGAAGTAACGACAGCAGAACCTGCTGCCCCTTCTAAGCGTTCTTCCAAAAAAACTTCTGAGGCATTTTCAACTTCAATTAGACCCATATCACGCATTTCGAAAATACCCATTTCATTCGTCGAACCAAAACGGTTTTTGACGGCTCGTAAAATACGGTACGCATGATGACGCTCACCTTCAAAGTAGAGAACGGTATCGACCATATGCTCTAACATTCTCGGACCTGCAATCGTCCCTTCTTTCGTCACGTGTCCGACGATAAAAATCGCGATATTCAACGTTTTGGCGAGTCGCATCAACTCTGATGTACACTCCCGCACCTGCGTGACGCTACCAGCAGCACTCGTGATATCAGGATGATACATCGTTTGGATTGAGTCAATCACAACGAATTCTGGCAATAATGTTTGTACCGTTTTTGAGATCACTTCTAAATCGGTTTGTGCATACACATAAAGCAGGTCGCCATCGACGTTTAAACGCTCCGCTCGTAATTTCGTTTGTTTAATTGACTCTTCACCAGACACATAGAGGCCCTTGCGTTTCGCCTTCGTTAATTGGGCAGAGACTTGCAATAACAGCGTTGATTTCCCAATGCCTGGATCACCACCGACTAACACAAGCGAGCCTTTAACGAGTCCACCGCCGAGTACACGATTGAGTTCTGGCATATCTGTTAAAATACGTTGTTCCGTCTCACTCGTAATCTTTGATAACGGGAGCGCTTGTTGATTATTATCCTCAGTATGATTAAAACTTGTACGGCCTTTTTGCACCTTTGCCTCAACAAATTCAACCATTTGATTCCATTCATTACAATTCGGGCAGCGTCCCATCCATTTAGGAGACTCATAGCCACACGCGTTACAGACAAACTTTGTACTTGTTTTTTTCTTGACCATAACACACCTTCTTTGCTGTAGTTTAATTCCCTTAAGTTTAACATATTTCCAAAAAAACGACAGACATAAGGGTGTTATTGCAGAGTGAATATCTCTTCTGTCATACTTCACAAACTATATCTTTCCGCAAAAAAAAAAGGACATTACGTCCCTTTTTTTGACCACTATTATTAATGAGTCTTTACAGCGATAGGCTTTTTAGCACTTACTTTTTTATCCATTTTTTTTCGTGGTTTTTTAACCATAAACTGGCTGTCTTTATCCAAGTCAATCGTCACTGCTTGACCTTTAATAACCGTTCCTTTTAAGATTTCTTCAGAGAGTAAATCTTCAACATGGCGTTGAATCGCACGACGAATCGGGCGGGCACCATACTCTGGATCGTAGCCTTCTTTTGCGATTTTTTTTCAAGGCTTTCGGTGTTAATGACAGATGAATGTCTTGGTTTGATAAGCGTTTGCTTAATTGGGCAATCATTAATTTCACAATTTTAGTTAATTCTTTCTCACCTAACGAATCAAACACGACGTTTTCATCAATTCGGTTGAGGAATTCCGGACGGAAGGCTTTCTTCAATGTCTCAAGGACACGTTTTTCCATCACAGCTGTATCTTTCAGCGGATCAATCGCTCCAAATCCAACTGTTTTATCCGTTTTAATTTCATTGGCACCAATATTAGAGGTCATAATAATAATTGTATTACTAAAATCAACGACACGACCTTTTGAATCGGTTAAGCGTCCGTCATCTAATACTTGTAACAATAAATTGAACACATCGGGGTGTGCCTTTTCGATTTCATCTAATAGTAAGACAGCATATGGTTTTTGACGCACCTTATCTGTCAATTGACCACCTTCTTCATAACCTACGTAACCAGGAGGTGCTCCGACTAAGCGCGCTGTCGAAAATTTTTTCCATGTACTCGCTCATATCGATTCGAATCATTGCATCCTCATCTTCAAACATTGCTTCAGCTAAAGCACGGGCTAATTCGGTCTTACCTACACCTGTAGGACCTAAGAAAATAAATGACCCTATCGGTCTCGCTGGATCTTTAAGTCCAGCACGCGCACGACGAACAGCTTTAGCAATCGAGTGAACCGCACGATCTTGACCAATCACACGTTCATGTAAAATCTTCTCAAGTTTTAACAGCCGTTGTGATTCAGTCTTCGCTAATTTAGCAACGGGAATACCTGTCCAACTCGCAACAACTTCCGCAATGACATCTGCATCAACTTGTTGGTGTTGCGCCATTTTAGTACTGTTCCATGTTTCCTTACCTTTTTTCAAAGCAATCGCACATTTTTTCTCTTTATCACGTAAATCAGCTGCTTTTTCGAATTCTTGACCTTGAACAGCCGCATCTTTTTCTTGACGGATTTGTGCCAACTCGACTTCTAATTTTTTTTACATTTGTCGGTGTAATGAATGATTTCAACCGTACTTTTGAACCAGCTTCATCGATTAAATCAATCGCTTTATCTGGTAGAAAACGATCTTGAATGTAACGTTGAGACATTACAACTGCCGCCTCTAAAGCCGCATCTGTAAAGGCAACGCCATGATGCGCTTCGTAACGATCACGCAAGCCTTTTAATATTAA
>NZ_AODH01000016.1 GCF_000525915.1 Brochothrix campestris FSL F6-1037
ATTTACCTGCAATCGAAAATAGCTTTAAATACGAGGATTCCAACGGGCATTTAGGAGGGATCAATAACAAAATAAAAGTGATTAAACGGATTTCGTTTGGTTACCGTAACTTTTCAAATTTCAGAAACAGGATTCTACTCGGATTCAATCATAAACGCATCGCTCCCAACTCGTAATTAATTGACTCGTTTACTGTCTTTTAATACGCGAGAGCCTCAATAATAAACGTGCACGTCATGACGTTTGTGAAGGCGACTCTAGTGGGAAAAGTGGCAGCTGAATACCCCACAGCGGAGCGCGGAGGATGAAGCGTCACCCGCAGAAAGCGTCCTTCACATTAGGAATGACTACAAAAAAAAGCAACTACAAAAAAAGCAACTACCAAAAAAGATAGCTGCAAAAATGACTTATTTTACTAAATTTTGAATAACAACACTTTTTGACATAGAGCCACAATTGTTAACTGTCCGAATCACTAGTTTTTAGTGTTTCGTAGCTGTGAAATAATCATTTTAGCATTAGCAAGGTTAAATTGATTACTTGCAATTAAGGCAGTCGTTACGGCTAATAGTTCATCTTCAGTAGCACCAGCACTCAAAGCCAGTGATTTGGCTTGTAAAGACATATGCCCTTTTTGGATACCATCAGATACAAGCGCTTTTAAGGCCGCAAGATTTTGGGCTAATCCAACCGCGGCGATAATACGTGCTAACTCTGTCGCGCTCGGTTTATTGAGGAGATCATGTGCCACGCGAGCCATCGGTAATAAGTGAGTGGCTCCGCCAACAGCTCCGACAGGTAAAGGGAGGGTGATGGTCCCGAGCAAATCGCCATTATCAGCCATCGTCCACTTAGAGAGTGGTTGATAGCGTCCTTGCTTAACTGCAAAGGCATGAGCGCCAGCTTCGATGGCACGTGTATCATTACCGCTCGCTAAAACGACGGCATCGACACCGTTCATAATGCCTTTATTATGTGTTGTCGCCCGATACGAATCGAGTTGGGCATAACGTGTAGCTTCAACAATTCGTTGGGCTAACCAGTTGCCGTCAAAGTCTTTTGTCGTTAGCGTTGTTGGTTTAATGACACATGATGCGCTTACGAGCGAGGTATCAGCGAAATTACTTAAAATCCGCATGAGAATTTCGCTGTTGAGCCAGTCTTTTAACACGATTGAAGTCGCCTCGAGAATGGTATTAATCATATTAGCACCCATCGCTTCCTGGACGTCAATCACAAGATGGAGTGTTAAATAGGTTTTGTTAGAATCCTCATCAGTAATGATGCGAGTTTCGATACGTTTTAAGCCACCACCACGCTTAATAAGCGAGGGATGGGCATTGTTAGCAACCTCAAAGAGTGCTGTTTCACGTTCGTGAATTAAGGCTAGGGCAGCTTCGAAATCATTAATGTCAGTGAAAATGAGTTGGCCGATCATCGCTCGTTCGTGGACGGTCGTCATAAAGCCGCCATTTTGTTTAACAATTTTGGCGGCATTACTGCTGGCCGCAATTACGGATGGTTCTTCGGTTACCATCGGAATATAATAAGGTGTGCCATCAATCATAAAGTGCATCGCTACACCAAGTGGGAGTGGAAACTGGCCGATTTGATTTTCAATCATCCCATCGGCAATCGCGTGGTCTAGCAATGCTTCGGTTAATAAGCTGGCCGTTTGTTCGCTCGTTAAAACACCAGAATCAATCAGACTGGCATGTCGTTCGGCTAATGTTTGTTCGTAAAATTTCTTCATGCGAGTTAAGCCTCTCTTTCGTTATGCACGTTCAATTAGCACTGCAACACCCATCCCGCCACCGATACAAAGTGATGCCACGCCAAGTGCTGTTTGCGTTTCGTTTAAATTGGCAATTAAGGTCGTTAGAATCCGAGCCCCTGAAGCCCCAATCGGATGACCAAGCGCGATTGCGCCACCATTAATATTAATTTTCGATGCAGGGATTTTTAAATCGGTCATTACGGCTAAAGATTGGGCAGCAAAGGCTTCGTTCAATTCGAATAAATCAATCGCCTCAATTGGCAGGTCTGCTTTTGCGAGTAATTGCGTCACTGCATAAAAAGGCGCATAGCCCATCATTGCGGGATCAGTTCCGATTTCGACTGCTGCCTTAATCGTTGCTAAAAAGGGAATGTTTTGTGCAATCGCATCGTCTTTTGTCATGAGCACAAGCGCTGCTGCCCCGTCGTTAATAGTCGAAGAATTACCGGCAGTGACACTACCGCCTGCTTTAAAGACAGGTTTCAGCTCCGCCAGTTTGGCGAGTGTTGTTTGCGGTCGGATTGATTCATCGACTGAAAGAACTGTACCATCTGCAAGGGTAACAGGTGCGATTTCAGCAGTGAATTTGCCAGCAGCCTGTGCGTTAGCGGCCGTTTGTTGTGAGTTAAAGGCAAATAAATCTTGCGCCTCTCGACTAATATGATGATGGTCGACGAGGTTCTCGGCAGTGACACCCATCGCATAGTGTCCGAAGGCATCGGTTAAACCGTCTGAAAACATGCTGTCACTCAACTGTGTTGTTGCCACATTAGCCTTATCTTCACGTTTAAGGAGGAGTGGGGCCTGTGTCATGTTTTCGGTACCGCCAACGACGACGGTTTGAGCCAATCCGAGTTGGAGTGCTTGTTGACCGAGCATGACCGCTTTTAAACCTGACCCACACACTTGGTTGACTGTCATAGCAGTCGCTGTTTGCGGGATACCGGCATGGATGGCTGCTTGGCGAGCGGGATTTTGACCCAAACCAGCTTGTAAAACATTGCCTAAAATAACTTGGTCAACCTGGTCAGTTGAAATGTTGGCCCGCTTTATGGCAGCCTTAATCACTTGTGTTCCTAGTTCAACAGCCGAGACATTAGTATACATGCCGCGGAATTTTCCAATCGGTGTTCGTGCTGCGCTTACAATAACAATTTCTTTCATAATAAACTCCTTTGTTGGTGTTCTGAGTAGTGGTGTAATCGTTGCTTACATTATACCATTTCAGTTTGAAAACGAACACCAAATAACGGTTGTGTTATCAAAAACAGGCACCCATTAAAAAGATATATAAAATCAGTTGTAATTAGTTGTTTTTTTTAATAGACTAGAGGCATATACAAACACTAAAAATAAAATAGAAAAAGGTGTTAGCGATGAATATTGGGATAGACAAGATGAGTTTTTACACACCAGCCTTTTATGTTGATATGGTTGAATTAGCAGAGGCGCGTGGGATTGATCCAAATAAATTCACGATTGGCATTGGTCAAGATCAAATGGGATTTGCTCCGTTAAGCCAAGATGCAGTTACAATGGGCGCTAATGCAGCGTTGAACATGTTAAGTACCGACGATATTGCCGAAATCGATTTAGTGATTTTTGCCTCAGAATCAGGCATCGATCATTCAAAAGCAGGAGCTGTTTATATTCACCGTTTACTCGGACTACCTAAAAACTGTCGTGCGATTGAATTTAAAGAAGCCTGCTATGCAGCAACGGCAGGTTTAAGTTATGCACGTAATCATGTTGCGGCCCATCCGACTAAAAAAGCGCTCGTGATTGGTTCCGATATTGCCCGTTATGGCTTGAATACACCAGGTGAGCCGACCCAAGGTGCTGGAGCAGTAGCGATGTTAGTCGCTGCAGAACCGCGTTTGTTAGTATTGAACGATGACAATGTCTATTTGACCGATGATATTATGGATTTTTGGCGTCCGCTATACTCCGAAACAGCCTGTGTACAAGGTAAGTATTCAACTGAGCAATACATTCGCTTCTTCAATGATGTTTGGGAACAATATCAAGCCAATACAAAGGCAACGTTAGTTGATTTTGCGGCACTCTGCTTCCATCTGCCATATACGAAGATGGGTAAAAAGGCCTTGGATACGATTATTGAGACTGCGAGTCCTGAAAAAGCAGAAGCTTTAATGGCCTACTATCAATTAAGTACGAAGTACAGTCGTCAAATTGGTAACATCTATACAGGCTCATTGTATTTAGGTGTACTGTCGTTGTTAGAACATGATGAGACGTTGATGCCAGGTGATCGTTTAGGTTTATTCAGCTACGGTTCGGGGGCAGTCGGTGAATTTTTCAGCGCAACCTTGGCACCTGATTTTAGAAAACAACTGTATACAACCGCTCATGCGGCACAATTACAGGCACGTAAACAATTAACGATTGCAGCGTATGAAGACTTGTTCGTTGCAAGTTTACCAACTGATGGCTCAACCTATCAAATCGATGATAGCCTTGATCAAGCACCGATTAAGCTGACAGGTATGAGTGAACACATGCGGCTGTATACAAATAAGTCGTGTTAAAAGTTAGTAATAAAAAGGTCAACTCGAAGGAGTTGACCTTTTTATTTACCGACTATTTAAAACGATGACGCCATTGCGGTGGTATTATCGGACACGCCGAAGAGCTGCTCGTTTTTTTGCGACGTCGGGCAACGAAGCGATAACACGTATCGCGCAATGAGCGAGGCAGTGCATAAGCAAGTGGGCTGATGTACTGTAACCCTTTAATCTGTCGTAAGGTTTCAATCACTGCTGTTGATTCAACGGCTATGTTTGAACCGCTGATGAAGATAAGGCTGTCTTGTTTAATCGTCAGCTTACGCTCAGTGCAGAGCGTTTCAAAGTAAGCAGAATTGAGAGCTGTAAAGGTGAGTCGCTCTTGCTTATCATGCTTCAACAACCAAATAACGAAACCGTTACACATTAAACAGTCGCTATCAAAGGCAACGATAATCATCGAATCCCTCCTTCTGCTGTTTAGACTTCACCCTCCCTTTATTATAAGAGGATAAAAGGTGCAACTTTTTTAGCATCCGAGGCTAAAAATGATGGCTAAACCTATAGATAAGTGGTTAAATAAGCTATAATGAGAGGGCAGATAAATCATTAGGGGGTCAGTAAATGAAGCTTTCATGTATTCAAACGACGGTCTTTTTTGGGGAGCCCCAAAAAAATTACGTTGTGATTGAACAGAAAATTAGAGCAGCGGCAGCAGCTGGTGCTGATGTGATTGTGTTGCCAGAAATGTGGAATACCGGGTATGCCTTATCTGACTTAGCGATGTTAGCCGATGTTGGTGGTGAGCAAACGAAACGTTTTTTAAGTCAACTCGCACAGCAATTGAAAGTTAATATTATTGGTGGTTCGGTGGCTGTTAAAGAAGAAAAGGGCTTTTATAACCGTACGTATGTTATGAATCGTTCTGGCGAACTTGTCAGTCAGTATGATAAGGTGCATTTATTTGGTTTAATGGCCGAAGATGAATACATGCAGGCAGGGAAAACAGACCATGTGTTTACGATTGATGGCATTACACAAAGCAGTTTGATTTGTTACGATTTACGCTTTAGTGAGTGGGTAAGACAGCAGGCGTTGCAGGACGCTCACATTATTTATGTGCCCGCACAATGGCCGGAACCACGGTTGCATCATTGGCGGACGTTACTACAGGCGCGGGCGATTGAAAACCAGTGTTTTATCGTCGGTGTCAATGTGGCAGGAAGTAATCCGGCAAACACTTTTGCGGGACATTCACTCATTATTAATCCGTGGGGTGAAATTATTGCAGAAGCGGATGAAAGTGATTCGATTTTGCAAGCAGAAATTCAGTTGGAGGCTGTGGCCCAAGCGCGGGGAAGAATTCCCATCTTTGCAGACCGTCGACCAGATCTCTACAACATAACAGACTAAAAAAGGAGTTGGCAAAGATGAACGGATGGACACGATTAAACAATGCGATGACAAATAAAGGGACGGCGTTTACAGCGGCTGAACGCCGTGAGTATGGCTTAGAAGGTCTGTTACCCACTGCAATCCAAACATTGGCAGAGCAAAGCGAGCAGGCTTATCAGCAATTTCTGAAACGCTCAGATGCAATGAGTCAACATCGCTTTTTGATGAGCTTATATGACACGAATCGCGTGTTGTTTTACTATTTAGTGAATCATCACGTGAGCGAAATGTTACCAATCATTTATACACCGACGATTGGTGATGCAGTGATGCAATATAACGAAGACTATACAACGCCAAAAGACGCCTTGTTTTTATCGATTAATGATGCGCCAGCGACGATTGAACGTATTATTAAACAACGGGCTGACTTGCAACCAAATGTAAAGATGGTTGTGATTACCGATGGTGAAGGTGTGCTCGGAATTGGTGATTGGGGGATTAACGGCGTTAATATTTCAATCGGTAAATTGGCGGTTTATACTGTTGCGGCTAATGTTAACCCAGCAGATGTTTTACCGGTCGTATTGGATGTCGGAACGAATAATGAACAACTACTAGCGAATCCCTTTTATTTAGGTAACCGTCATGCGCGTATAGGAGGCACTATCTACGATGGCTTTATTGAAAACGTCGTTAAGGCGATGACAACAACGTATCCGAACGTATTGCTACACTGGGAAGATTTTGGTCGAGCTAATGCGGCCCGTATATTAGCGAAGTATCAACCTGATTACTTAACCTTTAATGACGATATTCAAGGGACTGGTATTATGGTTGTAGCAGCTGCTTTAGCAGCATCGCAAGCGGCTGATATTCAGCTAAAAGAACAACGTGTGCTTATTTTTGGTGGTGGAACGGCTGGTGTCGGAGTTGCGACGCAGTTGCTAGATGAAATGACCCGTCAAAGCGGTTCTGATCAATGTAAGCAACAATTACACCTCTTTGATCGAGAAGGACTCGTACTCCAATCACAGCCGAACTTAACGACGGGACAACAACTGTTTGCTCAAGATGATGCGAACTTTAGTTGTGATACAGGTAATTTAGCTGCTGTTATTCGAGCAGTAAAACCGACGATGTTAATCGGTTCATCAGGTGTTCCGGGCGCATTCACACAAGAAGTGATTGAGGCAATGGTAGCTCATTGCGAGCGACCAGCTATCATTCCATTATCCAACCCGACACGTTTATCAGAAGCAACACCAGCTGATATTATCGAATGGACAAAGGGACAGGCGTTAGTCGTGACTGGGAGTCCATTTGCACCGGTTACTTACAACGGACAGACGTATACGATTGGGCAAGCGAACAATGCCTTGTTATATCCCGGTTTAGGACTGGGTGCAGTTGCAGCCCAAGCACAAAGTGTAACGATGGCGATGCTAAGTGCCGCTGCAAATGCAGTGGCTGACTTAGTGGATGCAAGCATACCTGGCGCGAGCCTATTACCGAACGTGGCCGATTTAAAAACAGCCTCGTTCGCTGTCGCTGTCGCTGTCGTCAAACAAGCGATTGCCGATGGTGTCAGTGCCGTAAAACTAGCAGATGCCGAAGCGGTTGTGCGTGCACAGATGTGGCAAGCACAGTATTGAACTAGAGGAATGAACGTAATTTAAAGTCGTTCTCAACCGCAGTGATTGGAGAAAATAACGTCTCGACGGTGTCTCAAAACTGCGTTATTTTTGAAATCACCCAGGTTTAGGGGATAAATACTGGAGAAATGAAAGTGAAATTGGCTCATTCAACAGCGTATAAAGCGTAAAGATCGTGCGAGTGATTATCTCCGATGCAAGCAAATAATTTTGATGAAAACGAACGTTCAATTCGACTTTGACTACAAAAAAAAAAACGCCAAACGGCGTTTTTTTTTTTATTTTGATTTAGTTTTGCCTTTCCACCCTTGATAGCCAGCTTTTAATTGGTAAATATCTTTGGCCCCTTTTTTTGCCATTTTAATAGCAAAACGGTTGCTACGAGCAGCACCTTGGCAGTAAATATAAAGTGGTAAGTCAGTTCGTAATTCGTTTGAACGTTGACGGAATTGTGAAAACGGAATGTTACGGGCACCTAAAATGTGACCTGAATCAAATTCACGTTGTTCACGAACATCGATCAGTTGTGCTTTACGGTAACCTTTTTTGAATTCTTCTTCAGTTAAGCGAGTCACAATACGACGTGCGCGCATAATGAAGTACAGTTGGTAAAGAACAATGATGACAATAATTGCCAGTAAAGTAAATAATATGTTCAATTCGTACACCTCTTCTTAGTTAATCACTACTTTTTAATTATAACGATAATAGCTGACTTTATAAAGAGCTAAATGAATTTTAGTAGAAATAATCAGTTAGTTTGTTAAAGGTTGGTCATTAACAGCGCCTGTTTTTTGAAAACGTTCATCTGTCTTGAGTAAAGAGGGTTGTTTTTCAATCGCTCGCAATGCTTCGAACGAGGCAAGTGCGACTTCAACTTGCTTATCGGTCGGCTCTTTTGTTGTAAGCAGCTGTAACCATAAACCAGGGTAACCTAAGTATTTTAATAGCGGTAGCTGCCGGCATTTATTCGTTGCTTGCAATACTTCAAATGAGATACCCATTACTACAGGGATTAGTAAAATACGCGACAGTAACCGGAGCCAAAAAGGGTCGGTCGGAAAAAAGAAGTAGACGAACATCCCGATAATGACCGTGAATAAAATGAAGCTTGAACCACAACGATAATGGAGTCGAGTCGCTTTTTGGACATTCGCAACCGTCATTGCTTGTCCACTTTCGTAACAGTTGATGACCTTATGTTCCGAGCCGTGGTATTGAAAAATCGTTTTAATTAATTTTGTTTGCGAAACGATTAGTAAATAGCCGACTAACAGGCTTAATTTAAAGACACTTTCTAAAATGATTTGCGTGGCGTGACCGGGGAAAATCGGCTTTAGTATTCCCGCGATAAAGACAGGGATAAGTGTCAACGCGAATTTAGCAAACAGAAAGGTAATGATACCTAACAACGCCACCAGGACGTATACCCCCGTATCGATTAGTTTTGAACGTGATTTTTCAGGTGCTACTTCATCGACTTCTTGTTGTTCAGCCGAAAAAGTTAGATGCTTACCGCCAACCTTAGTAGACTCAATTAACGCGATAATCCCACGAACGAAGGGGATTTTTTTTAAGCGTCTGGCCCAGTTAGGGGACTGACGTTCTAAGTAATAGTAGGTCAGGCTGTCATCGGGGAGACGGACGGCAGTCACGGTATGTTTACCCGTGCCAAACATGACGCCTTCAACAACAGCTTGACCACCATAAACACTTTTAGGTTCCATGCAATGATGCTCCTTTACTTTATAAAATCTACTGTTAAGTATAGCATATCTGAGGCAGATTACGGCCGTCTGATGGTTAATCCCTCTAAAAAAACAGGCTTTTGTGAATATTCGCACTTTGATGAAGTTATGATATAATAAAGCAGAAAATAAGACGACGACAGGAGATGCTGACATGGAGAGATTAACAAACATACGACAAGCAATGAAGAGTAAAGCAATCGAGGCCTTATTGTTAACGAGTCCTTATAACTTACGCTATGCTACTGGATTTACAGGCTCGACTGGTATCGCCTTAATTACGCTAGAAGCGGCCTACTTTATTACTGATTTTCGCTACACAGAACAAGCGGCGGAAGAATGCCAAGACTTTGAGATTGTTGAGCAACACTCGAGTATGTACGCCGAAGCAAATAAGTGTTTAGCGCAGCATCAGCTCGCAACCGTTCATTTCGAGTCCGATTTTGTGAGCATGACGTTGTATAAGACATTGCAATCGACTTTTACGGCTACATTAGAACCAGTAAGTGGTGTGATTGAGCCGTTACGAATGATTAAAACACCAGCTGAAATCGCGATTGTCAAACAGGCAATTGCAATTAGCGACCAAGCGTTTACTGATATTCTTAATTTTATTCGACCAGGAGTGACAGAGCAAGAAGTATCAAATGAATTGTTATTTAACATGATGCGTCAAGGCGCAACCGGTGCTTCGTTTGATACGATTGTGGCTTCAGGTCATCGTTCAGCGATGCCACATGGTGTTGCCTCAAATAAGGTAATTGAAACAGGAGATTTTGTTACCCTTGATTTTGGGTGTTACTACAATGGTTATGTATCAGATATGACTCGGACGATTGCAGTCGGTCAACCGAGCGCGCAATTACGCGAAATTTATGATGTCACTCTGGCGGCGAACGAAGCTGTTATTCAACAAATTAAAGCAGGGATGACGGGTGTGGCTGTTGATAAGATTGCACGTGATGTTATTAGTAAAGCTGGTTATGGCGATGCGTTTGGCCATTCACTAGGTCATGGCATTGGCTTGGAAATTCATGAAGGCCCTAACGCCTCAATGAAATCAACACATGTGCTACAACCCGGCCATATTATCACGGATGAGCCTGGTATTTATTTGCCAGGTGTTGGTGGTGTAAGGATTGAAGATGATATTCTCATTAAAGAAGACGGGATTGAAGTATTAACACAGTCATCGAAAAAATTACTTGTTTTATAGTCTATTGACCAATCGTACAAAAACTGTTCTTGTTAACTAGAAATAGTTGTCGAGAACAGTTTTTATTTAAATATATGTCAAAATGTGCTAGAATTAAGCGGAGAATGTCCACGAAAAGTGGTATATTAGATGTGGCGTATGTCTATCAGACGCGTAAAAATTTTAGAAGAACATAAGGGAGTGCATATAATGTTAACACTGAAAGAGATTAAAGAACTTGTCGCGGTCATTGATAACTCATCTTTGACTGAATTTGCCTACAAAACAGAGCAAGGTGAAGTTGTACTTAAGAAAGAAACACAAATTGTTGCAGCGACACCTGTTGCACAAACGATGGCAGCACCAACGCCAATTGCTACTATAAGTGAAACAGCAGCGCCTGTTGAAGTAGTAGGAACTGCAATTCAATCACCGATGGTCGGAACATTTTATAGTGCCTCTAACCCTGAATCGCCTGCTTTTGTTAAGGTCGGTGACCGTGTGTCTAAAGGGCAAGTTGTTTGTATTATTGAAGCAATGAAATTGTTTAATGAAATTAAATCTGATGTAGATGGTGTCGTTGTCGAAGTGCTTGCTGAGAGCGGACAACTTGTTGAATTTGATCAACCACTATTTAAAATTAAAGAAAACTAAGGGGACGACAAAATGATTAAGCGTATTTTAATTGCTAACCGTGGAGAAATCGCTGTTCGAATTATTCGTGCCTGCAAGGAACTTGATATTGAGAGCGTGGCTATTTATTCAACAGCAGATAAAGAAGCGCTGCATGTTCAATTAGCAGACGAAGCATACTGTGTTGGACCAGCACCATCAACTGAAAGCTACTTAAACACAAGTAGTATTATTAGTGTTGCTAAACTAACAAACTGTGATGCGATCCATCCCGGATATGGCTTCTTATCAGAAAATCCGGATTTTGCTGAAATTTGCCGTGAGTGTAAACTGATTTTCATCGGTCCTTCACCCGAAGCAATTTCACAAATGGGAACAAAAGATGAGGCCCGTGAAACGATGCGTGCCGCTGGTGTACCAGTTGTACCAGGGTCTGTTGGCATTGTAGCAAGTATTGAAGATGCTCGTGAAATCGCCGAAGGCATTGGTTACCCTGTCATTATTAAGGCAACAGCCGGTGGTGGTGGTAAAGGTATCCGTGTCGCTTATGATGAAGCAGAACTTATCGAAGGCGTTCAAATCACGCAAAAAGAAGCAGCGGCTGCCTTTGGTAATCCAGGTGTGTATCTTGAAAAATTCATCGAGGACTTCCGTCACGTTGAAATTCAAGTATTAGCCGATAATTTTGGGAATGCCGTATACGTTGGTGAACGTGATTGTACCGTGCAACGTCGGATGCAAAAATTGATTGAAGAATGTCCATCGCCAGCATTAACTGATGCGTTACGCGCGGAAATGGGAACAGCAGCTGTGAAAGCAGCCTTAGCGGTTGATTATTCTGGTGCGGGAACGATTGAATTTATTTTTGACCATCATCAAAACAAATTTTATTTCATGGAGATGAATACACGTATTCAAGTCGAACATCCCGTGACGGAATTAGTTTATGGTATTGATTTGATCAAAGAAATGATTTCTATTGCGAATAATAATCCGTTGAGTGTGACTCAAGCAGACCTTAAGAGTAACGGTTGGGCGATTGAATGTCGTATTAACGCGGAAGATGCGAGCAACAACTTTATGCCATCAGCGGGCTTGATTAATTTTTATCTACCGCCAGGAGGCTATGGTGTTCGTATTGATTCAGCTGTTTATCCAGGCTATAAAATTCCGCCTTACTATGACTCAATGATTGCAAAATTAATTGTGCATGGTGCGACACGTGAAGAAGCCATTGCCCGTATGAAACGTGCGTTAGCTGAATTTAGCATCGAAGGCGTTAAAACAACGATTCCGTTCCATCAACGAGTGCTAAAACATGAAAAATTCATCGATGCTGATTTTAATACGAAATTTTTAGAAACATACGATGTAATGAATGATAACTAATAAATTTGGAGGTGAAGCGAATGGTACAAGCGCTAAATCATGAAGAATTAGGTCAGGTGGAAGTCGCACCTGAAGTCCTTGGGGTCATTGCCAGTATTGCTGCTAGTGAGGTTGAGGGTGTTGTCGATATGCACGGAACTTTTTATAATGCACTCGCCGAAAAATTTGGGCGTGTAAATTATACAAAAGGTGTTAAAATAGATATGATAAATGATGCGATCGTTGTGGATGTCTATGTTACAGTTGCCTATGGTAAAGCAATTCCACTTGTGGCCGAAGCAGTTCAAGAAAATGTTCAATCAACGATATACACAATGACAAATCTTGACATCCGAGAAGTCAATATTCATGTGGTAGATATTCAAATTGTAAAACATGCTTAACAAGCAAAACGAGAGCATGTAAATAGAGGAGAAAAGAAGAAATGAAAAGACGTGAAGCACGTGAGAAAGCGGTTCAAATTTTATTCCAATTCAACTTTGATAAAGAGTTAACAGTCGAATTAGCCATTAATAACGTGACATCAGAACCTGATGAGTATTTAGTTAGCCTTGTTAAAGGGACGTTGGCAAAAGAAGCTGAACTCGATGAAATTATTAAAGCCCATCTTGTTAAATGGCGCATTGAGCGGATTAACAAAGTCGATTTAGCGATTTTACGCATTGCAACCTACGAATTGCTCTTTGATAAGGAAACACCTACAAATGTTGTTATTAACGAAGCAATCGATTTATCACGTTTATTTGGCGATGATCAATCGCGTAAATTTGTTAACGGCATGATGTCTAACATCGCAGCAGCTATCGACGAACAGTAACAACTAAGAACGATACTTTACACAATTAACCGAATTGAATGGGGGACGAATACATGGGTCACATCATCAATGGCAAACAGATTGCAGCACAAACGCAAGTATCGATTACAGAACGAATTGAAGCATTTACGGCAGAAACAGGGGTGAAACCTGGTTTAACCGTCGTACTTGTCGGTGAAGATCAGGCATCACAGGTCTATGTGCGTAATAAAGAAAAACGCGCAGTTGCTGCGGGGATTAATTCAGCAGTTATCCGTTTAGAGGCGACAACCTCTGAAGCAGAATTGTTAGCGGTGGTTGAACAATTGAATCAAGCTGAAGAGGTTCACGGTATTTTAGTGCAGTTACCGTTACCAAAAACAATCGATGCCGATAAGGTGCTCGATCGTATATCACCGTTAAAAGATGTCGATGGGTTTCATCCAATCAACGTCGGTAATTTGGCAATTGGCAAAGAAGCGTTTGTTCCATGTACACCAGCCGGAATTATTCGGTTGATAAAATCAACAGGCGAAACAATTGCTGGCAAAGAAGCGGTTGTAGTTGGCCGTAGTAATATCGTTGGTAAACCCGTTGCGCAACTGTTGTTGCAAGAGAATGCAACGGTAACGATTGCGCATTCACGGACTACTGATTTAGCGGCAGTCACAAAACGGGCCGATATTTTAGTTGTAGCGACCGGTTTAGCGAAGTTCATTAAAAAAGAACACCTTAAACCAGGAGCAATTGTAATTGATGTTGGTATGGATCGTGATGAAAACAACAGGCTCTGTGGCGATGTTGATTTTGATGACTGTATTGATGTTGCTGGTTACCTTACACCAGTACCGGGTGGCGTTGGTCCGATGACAATTACAATGTTGTTAGAAAATACCTTGATTTCAGCCGAACGTCATACAAACTAAAGTAAAAAGAACCGTTTAAACTTCAAAAAAGGCCACTCTCAATAATGAGAGTGGCCTTTTTGGTGTCACCTGTTTTTATTTTGACTGATAAGCTGTGCACGGCAGATTTTTTTGATGAAACGTGGTAAGGCGTTATTAATATCCGATGGCCGTACCGTATGCTGAGTGTTTTTTAGGTCATTTAATAGACGAGTGTACAAATAAGTAGCGACTAAGGTTGCTTTTATTGGATAAGGTAACTGACTACAAAAGCCAGCAATAAGACCAGCTAGGCTGTCAGGGATATCGTCGGCTAATCCATCAGCACAAGCGATAGCACTGTAATACACCTCGTCATCAGTGCACACAACCAATTGTCTTTCTTTTAAAACAATAATAGCAGCGAGACGTTTTTGTTCAATTCGGAGTGAAAGAGGGGTCTGTTTACGGGTGTTGTGTTTTGCTAAATGGCGCCAAGTGCTCGCTTTAGGTGTTATTATGACCTTCTTTGTCAGTAGACGTGGTTCGAGGAGGCTATAAAGGGCAATGGCGTCATCGTCTAAGATTAATGTTTGTTGAGCTGTCACGTGTTCACAAACTACTTCGAAGACGGATTTTGCGTATTTATCGAGTCCCAGACCAGGTCCAATTAAGATGATGGCGGCCTTCTTGACAGCTACTAATAAATCAGCTGTGTTCATAAAGGAGAGCGTTTGACATTCTGGTAACAGATGTCTAAATGACGCACGAACATTTTGTGAAACGGCAACTGTCGTTGCTCCAGCACCAGCCTGAATGCAAGCTTGAGCGGCAAGAATGGTGCTTCCACCAGCCTTTTCACAACCGCCAACGATTAGAATCGCTCTTTTCTTATACTTGTGGCGCTTTATTTCTAAAAAGTAGGCATCGATTAGCTGTTGATTTAACTGTTTCATAGTAGGCTCCTTTCAGATTAATCGAACTGTTTATCAGTGAAGTATAAGCTAAAAAAATGAGGTCAAACAGTCAATGTGTATCATTGTTAAAAAAATTAGATTATTCATGCGAAAACGTGTAAAATAAAGGGGTATCATGTAGATGATGAATGTAGAGAGAATGGGGAGATTGAGATGACAAACATAAACTGGAAACAAGAGGTTGAGTCTCGTCAAGATGCAATGCTCGAAGACTTAAAAGACCTTTTACGTATCCGTAGTGTACGTGAAGATGATAAAGCAACAGCAGGCGCTCCATTTGGGCCTGGTCCAAAAGCAGCTCTTGATTTTATGATGGCAATGGGCGAAAAAGATGGCTTCACAACAAAAGTAATCGAAGATGTCGCAGGACATATCGAATACGGACAAGGTGAAGAAATTGTCGGTATTTTAGGTCACGTCGATGTTGTTCCGGAAGGCAACGGTTGGGAATCTGCACCATATGAACCAGAAATGCGTGATGGTAAATTATTTGCCCGTGGTGTCAGCGATGATAAAGGGCCAACAATGGCAGCCTACTATGGTCTTAAAATCATCAAAGAACTTGGCTTACCGGTTTCTAAAAAAATTCGTTTCTTTATCGGTTCAGATGAAGAAAGTGGCATGAGCTGCTTGAAAACGTATCTTAAAAATGAACAAATGCCAACAATTGCTTTTGCGCCTGATGCAGAGTTTCCGATTATCAATACTGAAAAAGGGATTTCATCAGTCGATGTTTCATTCGAAAATAACCGACCAGCAGAAAAAGGCGAGTTTGAATTAGAAGCATTTACAGCAGGTGAACGTTATAACATGGTTGCCGCAGACGCTAGTGCAACATTAACAAAAGTTGGTGACACAGCATCAATGATGGTTGCTTTCAATAAATACATCGACGCTAATACTGCATTAGAAGGTTCAATTGAAGCAACAGATGATACAATCACAGTATCAGTCATTGGTAAATCAGCTCATGCAATGGAACCACGTAACGGTGTTAACGCAGGTTTAGCGTTGTTACATTTCTTGTCAGGCTATGATATTGCTGGATCAGCGAACGACTTTGTATCGTTTGCAATGAAATATTTATATGATGACACGCGCGCAGAACACTTTGGTATTGCGGCAGAAGACGAGTCAGGTGATTTAACAATGAACGTCGGCTTATTATCATTTGGCAAAGATGGCGGTAAATTCGGTTTGAACTTCCGTTACCCGTACACATTCGATATGCCTACAGCTAAAGATGCGATTGCTGCAAAAGCAACAGCCTTTAACGGTAGCATCACTTTATTTGAAGATGAAAAACCATCACATGTCGATGGAGATTCATTCTTAGTAAGCACATTAGCGAAAGTATATGAAAAAGAAACGGGCGAAAAATCAGAATTGTTATCAATTGGTGGCGGCACATACGCACGTTACTTAACAGAAGCGGTTGCTTTTGGAGCGGCATTCCCAGGATCAGTTGATACAATGCACCAAAAAAATGAGTTCTCAGTATGGGAAGATTTAGTGAAGGCTTCTGTTATCTATGCTGAAGCGATTTACGAATTAGCAAAATAAAAGAGGTATCATCATTTTAATAAGGGAGTGAATAGGATGAACGTATTAGTTAAAGATAAAATCGTTGCAAGTGAAGCAGGTGTTGTGAGCATTGCTGATCGTGGCTATCAGTTTGGTGATGGAATTTATGAAGTGATTCGCGTGCTTAATGGTAAATTATTTACCGAAAAAGAACACATGGACCGTTTTTACTCAAGTGCTGAGAAAATGGAACTTGTTATACCTTATACGCGTGAAAAACTCACGGGTCTTATTTATGACTTGATTAAAGCAAATAATGTGATTGACGGTCATGTGTATTTTCAATTGACACGTGGGAATCAAGATCCACGTAATCATGCGTTTAACGATGACGCTGAAGGAATTATCACCGGCCAAACAAAAGCTTATCCCCGTGATATGAAAATGTTAGAAGAAGGTGTTACTGCTATTACAGCCGATGATATTCGTTGGTTACGTTGTGATATCAAAACATTGAACCTGATTGGCAACTGTATGGCAAAAACAAAGGCACAACGTGCAGGTGCTGAAGAAGCAATTTTACATCGTGACGGTACAGTGACGGAATGTTCATCATCATCACTATTGATTGTTAAAGATGGTGTTGTTAAAACACATCCGCTTACCAACTTGATTTTGCCAGGAATTACTCGTATCGTAATTATGGAAGCAATTGCTGCGGCTAATATTCCAGTTGTGGAAGAGGCTTTCTCGTTGGAGGAATTGTTTGCAGCGGATGAAGTAATGCTTGCAAGCACAGGGCACGATGCAACCCCAATTATTGCGATTGATGGCAAACAAGTTGGCGATGGTAAACGTGGCCCAGTAACAGCCGAAATTCAGCGTTACTATGATTTAAGAATTGAAAAAGAGTGTGGCAAATAGACGACATCTACCTGATGTATGACCGAAAAAACGTTGTTATAGTAAAGAATACAACCAATAAAAGTGTTTAACTTCAGTCTAAAACCACCAGCCTTAAAAGAGCTGGTGGTTTTTTTGTTGCGAAAGAACAACTAGTTTTTTTGAAAAACAGTGAAACTTGCATCTACGGAAACTATTCAATAATCGAACGTTTGTTGTCTTGACGTACGCGTTCTAACACTTTAGAATAAGAAGTGTATTATAAATATAATGGGTGAACAGTCACTAAAAAATGAGAGTTTAAAGTAGCAGATATTACCAATGAGAAGAATGGAAAATATTTGTTATAAACCACTCAATTAAATTAATTAGGAAGGAGGCACGACACAGATGACACATTATTTAGGACGACAATGGGATGAATTACAACCTGCTGGTGGCGAATCAGGCCAAGCCTATTACGCGACGAATCATGAAGGTAAGTTCTTTTTAAAACGAAATTCAACCCCGTTTTTAGCCGTCCTGTCAGCTGAAGGATTTGTGCCTCGTTTAAAATGGACACAAAGATTAGAAAATGGCGATGTCATTACAGCGCAGAAGTGGGCAAATGGCCAATTGTTGACACATGACGAAATGACGAGTGCACGTGTGATTAATATGATGCGTAGCATTCATACCTCGCGGGCGTTAAACTTATTGCTCAAAAAAATCGAAACGCATGTGATGTACCCTAAAGACTGGTTAGCTCATGTTAAAGTTGATCTTGAGCAAGACATTAGTCGTCATCCAGATGTACAACTAGCACTAAGCTATTTGCGTAACAATCAAGAACGTGTGTCGCGAGCAATGACCGCTGTTGTTTGTCATGGTGATGTCAATCATAATAATTGGTTGTTATCGGATGAAGATGAGTTGTTCCTTGTCGATTGGGAGGGAGCCGTTTTATCTGATGTTAGTGTGGATTTAAGCATGTTGCTCTATCTTTATATTCCGAAAGAAAAGTGGAATACTTGGTTGGAAGAATATGGCACCGTGATGACACCCTTATTACAAGTTAAATTAAAATGGTACATGCTCAGCCATATTATTTTAACAATTAAAACAAAGCATCAAAGTGGGCGACTAAATGAAATGAACAAATGGCTCTTGAAGCTAAATAAAGTTCTAAATGATGAGGAGTTATAGAAAATGCGTTTACGACATAAACCGTGGGCTCAAGAGAAATTAGAGTCACATCCAGAATGTGTCATCATGGCACCTGAACAAATGAAAGGCAAATGGGCAGCGTTGTTCGGTAATGACAACCCAATCCATATTGAAATTGGTACAGGTAAAGGTCAATTTGTAACCGGAATGGCTGAATTACATCCTGAAATCAACTACATCGGCATCGAAATCCAAAAAAGTGTCATGATTGATGTTCTTGATAAAATTATTGCGAAAGACTTAAAAAACATCAAACTATTACCAACTGATGGTGCGTTACTGACAGAGTTTTTTGAACAAGGTGAAATCAGTCAGATTTATTTGAATTTCTCGGATCCGTGGCCAAAAAAACGTCACGAAAAACGCCGTCTAACATCAGAGCCGTTTTTGAAATCATACCAAGATGTGTTAGTCCCAGGACAAGAAATCCATTTTAAAACAGATAACCGTGGTTTATTTGAATATTCTTTAATAAGTTTCACAAACTTTGGTTTAAGTCTCGAGTACGTCAGTCTTGATTTACATGCCTCAGAGATGGAAGGCAATGTTCAAACGGAGTATGAACAAAAATTCTCGGCCAAAGGCCAACCAATCTACCGTTGTGAAGTTAAATTCCATTAAAAAAACAGGTTGAAGCAGTCATTGGACTACGGCAACCTGTTTTTATGTAGTGCGTTATGCGATGGGAAATAAGTCAATCAGCAAACCTGATTTACTATCGGCAATGAACTCATAACGTTTGGTGAAATCGCTGTTTGAAAAGCCACCACGCAAGACGTCGTAAGCTAGGCCAAGATGTTGATAGGATTGAGTCTCATAAGAAATCCAAGAATTCTTAATGTCATAGCTATCTTTAAACTGAGCCTTGAGCTGTTGTAACACCTTGTCAGGGTGAGCCTGTTGTCGCGGTTCAACAATGTAATGGTAAGCAAGGTGTCCAACGGCTAAGCCGGTTAAAACACCCGAAATAAAAGTGATTGGTTTCATGCTGTTTACCTCTCTTTCAACTGGTCTGTTACTTTTCATTATACACTAATGTAAGTATGACGGTGAAAAAAGAGGGGTATAAGTATTTTAAAGAGTTATACTGTAATAAGCGTAAAAGTAAGTTATAATAAGTGATGAAGAGTCGAGAGGATGACGAATAAAATGGAAAACTATGGTCAAACGAAATATTTAGGGGTTACGAGAACAGTTAAAGTGAAAAATATGGATGAAAAAAATATCTTTGTGACGGACGGTTTTGAAGATATCTATAAAATGCCACGTGAATACTTAAAAGAAAATCAAACAGTCGAGTTAGACGAAGAATTAGAAGTGTTCATTTTAAATGATACCGATCAAGAAGTCATTGCTTCGGCTATCATTCCTAAAGTACAAATAGATCGCTACAGCTGGGGTGAAGTTGTCGCAGTCCGTCGTGATTTAGGTGTGTTTGTGAATATTGGTTTACCAAAAGATTTAGTCGTTTCAATGGATGATATGCCACCGTTGAAACAAATTTGGCCTAAAAAAGGCGACCGTCTCTTGTTAGCGATGCGGGTTGATGATAAAAACCGTCTTTGGGGTGTATTGGCGACAGAAGAAGTCATTAAAACGATTATAAAAAAAGCGGGCGAAGAACTGAAGAACACTAACATTTCAGGCACGATTTATCGTTTGATTCGCGCGGGTAGTTTCTTATTGACCGACGATAATCATCTGGCATACATTCACGAAACAGAACGTGATATTGAACCGCGTTTAGGTGAACATGTTGAAGGTCGTGTCATTGCAGTACGACCTGATGGAACGTTAAATATGTCATTACGCAAACGCGCACATGAAGCAATTGGTGAAGATGCAGGAATGATTGAAGCTTACTTAATCCGCATGGATGGTGAAATGCCATATACAGACAAATCATCACCTGATGATATTCGTTCTAAATTCGGGATTAGTAAAGCACAGTTCAAGCGCGCATTGGGTCAATTAATGAAGGCGCGTAAAATTACACAAGAAGAAGGTTGGACAAAAATAGTAGCGATGCCAGCGCTTGTTGACACAGAAGAAACTGTCACTAGTGAAGATATCGATGCATAAATAAGACTAAGGTCGTAGTTTGAATCGACCGTTAGTAGCTCTACAACTGAGAACAAAACAATTATAATAGTGAGAATGAGTATACTTTTCGATAGAACGGTATACTTCTTCGCTTTTTAATATGTAAAGTAGGTTGTACACTGCTTTATAGAGGAGGTAGCTGAATGAAGAGTAAACAGCATTTATATTCGCGTTTATTGATTGTTTTGTTAATTACGACGGTCGTTGAACTAATGTTTCATCGCGAATTGCTAATTTTATTAATTGTGGGTCTCATGTTAATGTTTATTATGTATAAACGTAACAAACAGAAGCGCCCCAATCAGCACAGTGTTTTGTTCTGGCTGGGGGTTGTCTGCATCGTATTAGCGATTGCAGGTACTGTTAGTTTCAGATTGGGCTTGTTAATCGGCTTAATTTTGTTTGTTAAACATTTATTCGATATCAAGCATACAGCTGATTTAATTAATGTGCAGTTGCAGGAGCCAAATCGCACAAGAGAAACAAAACGATTGGCCAAAAATAAACTAATCGGTGACTATCATTATGGCGATACACCGTTCGAATGGGATAATATTAACATTCAATTTGGTATCGGAAACGTTATAATCGATTTAGGAAACACTGTCTTGCCACCAGGAGAAAACATCGCGATGATTCGTGGTCTGGTTGGAGATATGCGCATTGTTGTGCCAATTGACGTTGGTATCGCCCTCGATTATTCCGCTTTTTCGGGACAACTCAACTATCAAGAAAGTGAGACAGCCACGGTGCTACGACAAGAAAACCTTGTACATTATTCCGATAATTATGAAGAAGCAACCTATAAAATAAAGTTGGTTGTATCCGTCATTATTGGTGAACTCGAGGTGATGCACGTATGAGTCTTTTTAAATGGGGTGTGATTACCGGACCGCTCCTCACTTTTATACTAACGTTGGTCGTAATAATCGGTGTTATAATGGAAACATCGTTAACGTTTAAACAACTTTTTTGGACAGGTGGCTATGCAGGTATACCTGTCGGAGTCATTTTTCTAACGATTGCTCTAATAGTTGGTGGCGTGCTTGGCGGTGTTTTGTCGGTAAACTTACGTAAACAGCTCGATACCGTCAATCGTCAAATGCGCGTTACTCGAACATTACCAGAGTCGATTCAATCAACGGGTGTCAAAGAATTCAAAGAAATCACGTTGATGAAACGTGCAGTCATTGATTTGCAAACACGCTATCAACAACAGGTAATTGCGTCACAACAACTGAGCGAGCAAACAAAGGGAAGCATCTCGACGCAAACAAAAGAAGATATTTTGATGAATGAGCGACAACGGCTCGCACGTGAGTTACATGATTCGGTCAGCCAACAATTATTCGCGGCGACGATGATGCTCTCGGCTGTAAATGAAACGGTCGATGAAACAGCCTTGCCACCAGTTATCGTCAACCAACTTCATCTCATTGAAAAAACAATCAACGAATCACAATCAGAAATGCGAGCGTTATTATTGCATCTGAGACCTGTGTTACTTGAAGGGAAATCCTTGCAACAGGGGATTGAAGGTTTACTACGTGAATTGCAATCGAAGGTGCCACTTAAAATGACTTGGAAGATAGATCCAATCGTTTTTCCAACGGCGCTAGAGAATCATTTGTTTCGCGTAGTCCAAGAATTGATTAGTAATACGATGAGACATGCAAAGGCGCACCATCTCAATGTGTATTTTAAGCAGGTGCAAAAGATTGCCATTTTAAGAGTGGTGGATGACGGTAAAGGCTTTGAAGTGACTGCTTTTAATGCGAACCCAGGCTCATATGGCTTGCAAAATGTGCAAGAACGGATCAATGAAATAGGTGGTTCTTTAAAAATAATTAGCTTTCCAAAACAAGGTACGAGTGTTGAAATAAAAATCCCAATCGTAGAAGAAGGTGAAGCAGATGATTAGTGTGTTATTAGTAGATGATCATGAAATGGTTCGTCTCGGTGTATCTTCCTATTTGGCTGTTCAAGCAGATATTGAAGTGGTCGGAGAAGCCGAAAATGGTCAAATTGGTGTTGAAAAAGCATTGGCTTTGCGACCAGATATCATTTTGATGGATTTAGTAATGGATGAGATGGATGGCATTGAAGCCACGCGTGCCATTATGTCTGCTTGGCCGGAAGCAAAAATTATTATTGTCACCAGCTTTATTGATGACGAGAAAGTCTATCCAGCCTTAGAGGCGGGGGCAAAATCATACATGCTCAAAACATCAGCAGCACGTGAGATTGCGAGTGCGATTAGGATGACGTATAAGGGCGATTCAGTGCTGGAGCCAGAAGTAACAGGCAAGATGATGAAACGTCTCACACGCCCGCAAGAAACGCCGTTACATGAAGAGTTAACGAAGCGTGAACGTGAAATATTGTTCTTAATTACAAAAGGGCGTTCGAATCAAGAAATTGCCGATGAACTGTTCATTACCTTAAAGACGGTTAAAACACATGTAAGTAATATTTTATCGAAGCTTGATGTATCCGATCGCACCCAAGCGGTCATTTATGCGTTTAAACATCAACTCGTCGAATAGAGAGGGGCAAGAAAAGTGGTAAAATACCGTGAAGAAGATGAAAACTATGCCATCATTGGTCTCGGTCGTTTTGGAGGCAGTATTTGTGAAACATTAATCGATTTAGGTAAAGAAGTATTGGCGATTGATATTAATGAAGAACGGGTCAACGTTTATGCAAACATTGCCACCCATGCGGTTGTTGGTAACTCAATGGATGAAAATGTTCTGAATAACCTTGGCATTCGCAACTTTGATCATGTTGTGGTCGCGATTGGTGAAGATGTTGAGGCGAGTATTTTAATCACCTTGCTCCTGAAAGAAATGGGTGTCAAACATGTCACGGTTAAGGCCCAAAACGAAAGTCATGGGAAGGTGCTTTCTAAAATTGGTGCCGATCGTATTGTATTCCCTGAACGTGACATGGGTCGACGAATTGCTCATTATATTGCGTCTCGTAATGTGATTGATTACTTAGAACTGAGCCATGAATATAGTTTAGTTGAATTGTCAGTGCAAAATACACGCTTTAAAGAACGCTCGTTAATCGAGTTAAAAGTCCGTTCTGAGTACGGCTTAAATGTGGTTGCAATTCGACGTGCTGGCGTGATGATGGTCAATCCAGCACCAACAGAACTCATTAAGGTCAATGATACCTTAATGGTTATTGGTGCCGATACTGACATTGAGCGTCTCAAAGAAAAACTAGAATAAAGACAGGCGTTTAGCTCCGAGATAAGGAGCTGAACGCCTGTTTTAGATTGGAGACAAAGTCCAAACAGACCCTTTGTTTAAGAAAGGCTAAGACTGTCTAGAAATGTTGTTTTGTTATGAAAAAGCAGCGAGGAATTGTTTCGTACGCTCGTGTTGTGGATGATCAAAAAAAGCGGCTGTCGTATTGTGTTCGACAATTTGTCCATCAGCCATCAACACGACTCGGTCAGACACGTCACGGGCAAAGGCCAATTCATGGGTAACGATGATGGCGGTGATTTTTTGTTTGACAACTGACTGGATAACATGTAATACCTCCGTTACCAATTCGGGATCAAGTGCCGACGTCGGTTCATCGAATAAGATGACGTTCGGCTTGATTGCTAAAGCACGTGCAATGGCAATCCGTTGTTTTTGCCCACCTGATAATTGGTGAGGATACAGCTTTGCTTTATCACGTAAACCAACGTCGTTAAGCAATTCTAAAGCGCGCTGTGTGGCGGTGGCTTTTGACCAGCGATAGACGGTGACTAACGCTTCCGTTACATTGGCTTCGACTGTCAGATTGGCAAATAAATTGTAGTTTTGAAATACCATCGCCGACTGTCTGCGAATAGTCAGTCGTGTTTTTTTTGAAAGTTTTGGTGCTTGATAAAAGGCCTCTCCAATCGTGACCGAGCCTTCATCAGGGGTAACGAGGAGGTTTAAACAGTTGAGCAAGGTTGATTTACCGGAACCACTCGGCCCGATAATTGTAACTGTTTCACCAGTGGCAATAGTTAAATCGATATTGTGTAAGACAGTCGTGTCGCCAAACGTTTTAGTGAGCCTCTCAATTTTAATCATAACGTAGCCCTCCTGTTTGTTTAGTCAAGCGCTGTTCAAGTATGACACTTACCAGTTCAAGAATGGAACATAAGGCCCAATAAATAAGTGCGGCGACGATATAAACTTCGAAAAATTGTGATGTTCGACCGGCAATCATCTTCGCTTCGCCTAATATTTCAGGAACCGACGCAGCAAAAGCTAGTGAAGTATCCTTTAAGAGAATAATGAAATGATTGAAGAGATTAGGAATGCCAATGCGTAGCGCTTGTGGTAAAATGACACGTCGTAATGCTTGTGTGGTGGTCATACCGACTGAATAACAAGCGGCTAATTGACCGTTGTCAACGGCTAGAATCGCAGAGCGAATGTTTCTGATAAGTAAGCACCAGCATTAAGGGTAAAGGCAACGTAGATAAAATAGATCGCAGGAATAAATGAAATATCCCAAGTAAAGGCATAGGTTTCGTTGAGTGTACGAATGACTAAGGGAAGGCCATAATAAGCTAAAAAGATTTGCACCAGTAAGGGCGTTCCACGCATAAAGGACACAAACAAAATGGCTAATTGCTTCAGGACAGGTACGTTATAGAGTCGGATTAAGGCAATTAATAGTGCCAGTATCAAACCGAAACCAAAGGCAATACATGCGATAGCGAGTGAAACGGGCACACCTTTTAAAATGGTGGGTAAGGAAGCAAGCATATAATCAAAGTCTAAGAGTTCGCGCATAACAGGTCCTTTCTGATGCTAGTTTGTATAATCTTCATCAAACCATTTCGTTGATAATTTGGCTAAACTACCCTCTTCTTTTAAGCTCGTAAGTGCGGCATCAATTTTTTTCATCAGCGCTTTACCAGGCTTATCTTTGGTTGCGATAAAGTAGGTCGGGTCTGAGGCAATAATGTTACCTACTGCTTTAATATGTAATTTTTGGATAGCAGCCTTATTTTTTGCCATAATCGGATCATTGACAGTGGCATCAAGTCGGCCATTTTCAATATCTTCAAGAATAGTCGTAATGTCTTGCTCGTAGTAGTTAATTTTAAGAATATTTCCATTGGCCTTGTTCCAGTCTTCAACAATACGTGTAAATGAATCGCCGACTGTTAATCCAATTTTCTTCCCTTTTAAATCCGCCAATGTTGTAATAGATGTTTGGTTATCGGCTTTAACGATAATTTGGGAAACACTCTTAAAATAGGGTGTCTCTGATAAGGTGTAATGCTTAAGACGGTCAGGATTCGAAGTGATTTGATTAGCGAGCAGCTGGAATTTATTGGCGTCTAAACCGACAAATAAGCTGTCCCATGGACCAGCGACAAACTCAAATGCAAGTGAAGGGTCCTTCTTTTCAACGAGTCGTAGTACTTCGAGGTCGTACCCAGTCAGTTGACCGGCTTCATCTTCATATGAAAAAGGGTTATACGTTCCCATCGTACCGACTTTAATCGTGTCTGTCTTTGGTGCTGTTGAATCAGCCGTGTTAGTGCCACAGGCGCTTAAAAGGAGTAAACTTAATAGTGTCAAACCGATAACGCTTTTTTTTTAAGGTCATGATAATGTCCTCCTATTGGGTGAGTAATCCGGCATCTAAGACGTATTGCGATCCTGTAATAAAGCGTGCTTTATCACTGGCTAAAAAGAGCACCGAGTGGACAATATCTTCAATTTCAACCCATGGAACGGGTTGAAGGTTCCCGGCTGAACGCTCTGCAATTTCAATGGCTGTGGCATTTTCCATTTCAGCAAGTCCGTCGTTCATCGGTGTATTGACTCCGGTCGGATGAAGGGTCAACACGCGGATATGATGGGGGGCAAGTTCAATCGCCTGCGATTTTGCCAGCCCGACAAGCCCGTGTTTTGAAGCAGCGTAATGTGAAATTCGGTTCATTCCACGTAAGCCTGCGACAGACGAATTATAGATGATGACACCGCTATTTTGTGCAATCATCTGTGGAATAATTGCTTTGGAAACGAGCCAACCCCCTTTAAGGTTAATGTCAATCATCGCATCCCATTCAGATTCAGTCAGCTCGTATGAGAGACCGTAAGCGCAGATGCCAGCGTTACTAAAGAGAACATCGATTTTCCCGAAGGTTTCTATGCCTTTAGCGACGGCATAATTGACGTCATCCACCTGCCGAACATCACCGGCGAAAATGGCGATGCGGGCACCTAAGGATTCGACGTCACTTTTAAGTTGTTCTAAATCATCATTCGACGAGCGGTTGTAAGCAGGGTAGTCAATCTTTTCGCCAAGATCGAAGGCGATGATATTGGCACCTTCCTTCGCAAACGCGAGGGCGACACCACGTCCTTGACCTTTGGCGGCCCCTGTAATAAAGACGGTTTTATTAGCATATGTGTTTGTCATTGTATTAGCCTCTTTTCGTATAGGGTAGTAAAACTTCATCGAGCTCAACCTGTAAAGCAGTGTTGATTAAATTGGTCGCAATCATCATTGAACCGAAGGCCGTTAATAAGACGAATGTTTCAGTGCTATAGCGTGACCGTAAGCGAGCGACTAAGGCAGGTGGTATATTGGCCGCATCAGCAACAAGGGTTTTACCGTAGGCAATTAAGTCGTTTTCTTCGTCTGTGAAAGCGAATGTGCTGAAATCAATCGCTAAATCATCTAAAATCTTTTTAAAGAACATCGAACAAATTAAGCACTCATTCGTTGTCGAAATTGCATAACAGTAAAAGTTAGTCGCCCGTTCACCAATAAGAGCGGCGACTTCTCGTTGGAGAGGATACCAAGTCATTAAGGCCTCGAAGGCTGGGACAGAATGCAGTAGTGTTTTTTTTCATATTAGTGATGCGACCATGTTGTTTAATCTGATCCTCGAAGGCTGCTTGTGCTTTCGGTGATGCTGTTTCATAAGTGAGTGGTGTAACATAAACCATGAATAGACAACCCCTTTGCTTTCGTTTATAATTATGAGAATATTCAACCATTTAAAGTATAGTAAACTTATCGGAATTAGTCAATTTAAAATCGGGACTGTTTTGGTGAATGGTTATCAATCCTCACTGACATAGTCGGATTTAGGTGCAGTTAAAATATTTTTTAGGAGGAGAACTAAATGCATTATCAACATATTGTTATTGGGGCTGGTTCAATGGGAATGGCAGCAGGCTATTTTTTAGCCAATCAAGGGAAAGAGGTACTGATGTTAGACGCCTTTAATCCACCACATGAACAGGGCAGTCACCATGGTGGAACACGTCTTATTCGTTATGCCTATGGTGAAGGGGTCGAATATGTTCCATTTGCTATCCGTGCCAGCGAGCTATGGCAGACCTTACAAGCCGAAACACCACGAGAAATATTCAAGCAGACGGGTGTTCTCAATGTAGGTCGGAGCGATGGTGTATTTGTTAGAAATGTCTGCGAAAGTGCGAAGACGTTTGAGCTCCCATTAGCTGTTTTAACGGCTGCAGAAGTTAATGAAAAATGGCCCGGGCTGACATTACCAGCGGATTTGTTAGGCTGTTTTGAACCGACGTCGGGGATTTTATTAGTAGAGGAGTGCATTGCAGCCTATCGTGAAGCGGCGCTCAAGGCAGGCGCTGAACTGCGTCTAAACAGTCGTGTCATCCGTATTAATCCGCAACAAGGCAATGAACCAGTTACGATTGAAACAGCTGATGGTGCCGTGTTTACGGCCGATGCAGTGATTGTTTCAGTCGGTGCTTGGGCAGGTGAGTTGTTACAACAACTCGATTTAAAGTTACCTGTGACCCCGATTCGCAAGACGTTTGCATGGTATGAGGCAACTAATGATTTATATGACGAACAGTCATTTCCAGGCTTTGCGTTTGATTTGGGAGACTCAGCTTACTATGGTTTTCCGAGTGTGGCTGGTGCGGGACTCAAACTTGGTCGTCATGATGGTGGTTTACCGATTAATCCCGATGAACCAAAACAAGCCTTTGGAACAGTTAAAGGTGACGAAGAAGAGTTAACCGAATTTTTAAGACGTTTTATGCCACAGGTAGGCGCTTTAAAAGAAGGGAAAACCTGCATGTACACGATGACACCAGATGAAGATTTTGTGATTGATTTACATCCTACTTATCGAAATATAGCAATTGCGGCTGGTTTTTCGGGTCACGGTTTTAAGTTTGCTAGCGCAGTGGGAGAAATTGTCAGTGACCTTGTAACAAGAGGGGAAACAACACTCGATATTTCGCCATTTTCATTGGACCGCTTTCAATAATATTAGACAGTAAAAGCCCCCTCTTTTTTGAGGAGGCTTTTAGCAAATTGAAGAAAAGCGTTTGAGTAAGCGAAACTCATTTTTTTTTGATAAACAAGACAATGCCCCCACAAATAACAACGGCCAAAGCCATTGAACAAAAGGACAGGACATACGAACCTGACGCGAGTTGGATTAGAAATCCGAGGGTCATCGGAGCGATGAAACCACCGATTGCCGATCCAGTATTAATTAAACCAATGGAAGAACCGATAATGGAGGAATCAAATAATTTATGGGGCCAACTGAACATGGCTGTAAAAGCAGTTGTCGAACAGAGGGAGAGTAAGAGGAGCAGTATCATTGAAAGTGCTAAGACCGAAGAGTACATGAAGCCGATTAAAAATAAGGCTGTTGCAAGACAGAGGCAAACAATCAGTCGGCGCTCCTTGTTTGCGAAATAACGCGACATTAAGATACCGGCTAAAAAGGAGCCCAATGTTTGAAAAACAGCGTTACAAGCAAGTAACAAACCAATGGTGCCAATACTGAGTGAGAAGGTTGTTTTCAAATACGATGGGAGCCAGGAGACAATCCCATACAGTAAAAAATTAATGAGAATCATCGCTAAAAAAAAGACGGATGACATTTTTATTGAGTAATATTGTCCGGTATTTTATGTTAGGTTTATTATTTTCAGTTTTTTGGGTGGTAGCATTTTTCGCTTTTCCCGGTAAAAAAAAGTGCGACACATACTGTGGCCATAAAAAAGAATGTGCCTAACAGAAGGTAAGCATAACGCCAATTGAGTGCGATTAAGTTAGCACCTAAAGTGAAGGCGAGAATCCCACCTAAACCAGCGGTAGCAATCATGAGCGATTGAATAAAAGTTCGTTGCTTTTTTGGAATATACTCACCAATCGCACGCGAACAGCCTGGCGGATAACCGCCATGTCCAACGCCTGCAAAAAAACGAAAGAGCATAAACATAAGTAAGTTACTCACGAGTCCAAACAATAAGGCAAAAACTGTTGTTAAGCTCAGCGCGGTCAACAACACTGCCTTAGCGCCAAATTTATCAGCTAACCAGCCACTTGGGATTTGTGTTAACGAGTAACTTAAGAAGAAGGCAGACATGATGAAACCTGCTTCAGTTGAACTGAGTTGATATTCAGCAGAAATAGGAATGATAGCAGTAGAAATCATCGCTTTATCCATGTAAGCGATCGTATAACCAATCATTAATGTTACAATTAAACCAATTGTGCCATTCTCACGCTGTTCTTTTGTCAACAAAAAATCGCCTCCCTTAAAAGTATCGGTTATATTTATGGTGCTAATATACCTTATTTGATGACGAATGTAAATAGCTGTTTGTGTAAAAAAAGACATCTCTCGGTGAGAGATGTCCCAGACTGTAGACAAAGTCGAATTAAACTGATTTTACTTTGAACGTTAGTTCAAGTGACTTCGGGTACAAGATGACGTGACTGCAGATAGAGTCTAAGAGACTTCATTTTCTTTCCAAGTTGTACGCTGTTTAATGAGCTGATGTTGCTTTAGGTCTAATAAATAAAATAATTATTGCTGACGCTAATATTGCCACTGCCATCGAAATAAAGGCTAAGAAAAAGGAACCAGAGGCAACTTCAATTAAGAAACCTAAGGTCATTGGTGCTAAGACACCTCCGACGGCCGAACCGGTATTAATTAAGCCAATAACAGAACCGATGATCGATTCATCAAAGAGTTTATGAGGCCAGCTGAAAATCGATGTGAAGGCTGCGACTGAACAGGTTGTTAACAACAGCAAGAGAATCATCGATACGACGAGTGATGTTGCGAGTATGAAACCGACTAAAAAGAGGGCAGAGGCAAGACAAAGTGTAACGATAAAGAGTCGTTCTCTTCCTAAAAAAAAATTTTGAGAGGAGTAAGCCTGCACTGAATGAACCGACTGTTTGAAAGGCTGCGTTAATAGCTAGTAGGATGCCTAATGTGCTGATTGTCAGATCAAATTGTTGACTCATATAGGTCGGTAGCCAAGACATAATGCCGTACAATAAATAGTTGACGAGAATGAGGATGGAAAACAGTAATAAGACATTACGATTGGTCAATAAGCTGACGTATTTAATCGGTGTTTTTTGTTTTGTTGCTGCGTTGGCGGGTTCTTTTCTAGGCAAAAAGAGAGCGGCCAAAATCGTAGCAATTAGGCAAAGTGAGCCTAATAAAAGATAGGCATAGCGCCAATTGACGGCAATTAAATTAGCACCTAAGGTAAAGGCCAGTATCCCACCGATTCCTGATGTCGAAAGCATGAGTGATTGCACGAAGGTACGCTGTTTTTGATCAAAATTTTCGGTAATTGCACGTGAGGTAGCTGATGGGTAGCCACCTTGACCAACACCAGCTGAAAAACGAATGAGCATAAAGATAAATAAATGACTAACAATCCCAAAAATGAAGGCAAACACGGTAATGAAACTGAGCGACGTTAGCAACACAATCTTTGAGCCAAACTTATCAGCTAACCAACCACTCGGTATTTGAGTTAAGGCATAGCTGAGGAAAAAAGCTGACATAATCAAGCCTGTTTGGGATGATGAGAGATTGTACTGTTTCGCAATCGGAATCATTGCTGTCGAAATCAGTGATTTATCCATATAAGCCATTGTATACCCCATCATCAAGGTGATAATCAAGCCGAGATGACGTTTCTTATTCGCGGATGTTGTTTCCATGGGTGTCTCCTCCTAAGTATCGATGCTATTCCTGTCACTATATCCCACATTCACTCAGGAGTAAATATGTAAAAAGTCTTTTTATGCCGTGTCCTAATACCTATCAGCGGACAGTTAAAAACCGCGTAGTCGACAATGCGACTAAGCGGTTTTTTTAGTTTATTTATCATACTCCATAATAACAGGCAATAACATCGGACGACGTTTTGTCTTGTCATAGAAGTAAGGGTTTAACGTATCAATCACGAGTGATTTAATATCATGACGAGTGATTTCCTTGCTGCCATTCATCGCTTTTTGTAAGCGACGTGTAATCAAGGATTGCGCATCATTAATTAATGAGCCAGATTCACGCATATAGACAAAGCCACGAGAGATAATGTCAGGACCAGACATTACGCGTTGGTTTTTAAAGTCAACGGTTGTTACGACTAACACAATCCCATCTTCGGATAAGATACGACGATCACGAAGCACAATGCTACCGATATCACCAACACCTTTTCCATCAACATAAATTGTACCTGAAGGGACACGACCGGCAATACGTGCAGAGTCTTGTGTTAAGGCAAGCACATCACCATTGCCACAAATAAAGGTGTTATCGGCAGGGACATCACAGTTGATGGCTGTTTGTTGATGGCTCTTAAGCATGCGGTATTCACCGTGAATTGGCATGAAATACTTAGGCTGCATTAAACGAAGCATCAGTTTTTGTTCTTCCATTCCACCGTGACCAGAGGTATGAATGTTATTCAATTTACCATGAATAACATCAGCACCGGCTTGATAGAGACGGTTGATTGTTTTGTTGATGCCCACCGTATTACCTGGAATCGGTGATGAAGAGAAAACAACCGTATCGCCTGGTTGTATTTGAATTTGACGATGCGTTCCGTTGGCGATACGTGATAACGCAGCCATCGGTTCACCTTGCGAACCAGTACATAAAATACAAACTTGATTAGCTGGTAGACGCTTAATTTGGTGTGCATCGATAAAGGTGTTTTTCGGTGCGGCAATGTAACCTAATTCTTGACCGATTTCTAAAGCAGACTCCATACTACGGCCAAAGACAGCGATTTTACGTCCTTTTTCAACGGCAGCTTCAACAACTTGTTGCACACGGTGCATGTTGGAAGCGAAGGTTGCAAAGATAATCCGCCCATCAACTGTTTCGAAAATATCTTTGATGCTATTCCCCACGATTTTTTCTGACATCGTGAATTTAGGAACAGTTGCATTTGTACTATCTGCAAGAAGGCATAAGACGCCTTCTTTACCAAGTTCAGCCATCTTCGTAATGTTAGCTGGTTGACCAACGGGGGTGAAGTCAAACTTGAAATCGCCCGTTTCAACAATATTACCTGAAGGTGTTTTTACAACAATCCCAAACGCATCAGGGATACTGTGCGTTGTTCGGTAAAACGAAACGCTTGTTTTACGGAATTTAAAGACATCGTCTTCGTTGAATTCAATCAATTCAGCAGTACGTAACAAACCATGTTCTTCTAATTTGTTACGAATTAAGCCGAGTGCTAATTTTGTTGCATAAATTGGTAAGTTAACTTGTTTAAGTAAGAACGGAATACCACCGATATGATCTTCGTGACCATGGGTAATAAACACGCCTTTAATTTTATCCGCATTTTCAATCAAGTAAGTGTAATCAGGGATAACGTAATCAATGCCCAACAAATCATCCTCTGGAAACTTCACGCCTGCGTCAATTACGATGATTTCATCTTGGAATTGCACACAGTACATGTTTTTACCGATTTCTCCTAAGCCACCTAGGGCAAAGACTGCAGTCTCGTTATTTTTTACAAGTTTCATACGAAGTTAAATTTCCTCTAACTTAAAGTCAGGATCATTTTTTTTCGTATGCGATTTGGGCATCTCGCATAAGTTCAATGAATTCGATGTTAAAACCACGGTTAGTTAATTTTTTGCGAACATCTTCAACTGAAGAAGCCTCAATCATTAAGCTTTTTGTGTTTTCGCGTAACGGTGTTTCAATCATGTTTTCTTGGTAAAATACTTTGTATATCATGTAAAATTTCTCCTTTTTCTCTATGAAATATATTTTATGAGGTAAACCTCTAAACTCTAATGTTAAAACTTGCAGGATAGACTTATTAGTTTAGGCGTATAATGAATTAAACATCACCTAGTGGGATGCTCGATTATATGTTTTGCAACATGAACAACTGCGAGTAAAAGGCTTTTTGCATAAAAACCATTTTACACAGCTGTGATATCACAACAAGGTCAACGCATATGTAATAAGTGTTTACAATATATCCGAACAAATCTTCTATAATCAGTTTACCATAAAATACGTTGGCACACTAATAAATAATTCACTTTCAACGAATTTAGCTAAATTTGCTAATAAATCCTCAAGGATGAGTGATTGATAGAAGAGAAACGTTACTGTTCGTGGTATAATTGCATGTATTAAGTTTAAAAATAGCAGCAAGAAGGAGTTTGGAATAATAATGACAAAAATCGTTTTCTTTGATGTAGATGGCACGCTGTTTGATTCTCAAAATAAGATCCCGCAATCAACGAAAAATAGCATTGCGGCACTGCAACAACAAGGCATAAAAGTTGCAATCGCTACTGGACGATCACCTTTTAATGTGACCGCAATTAGCGAAGAGCTCGAAGTCGATACAGTGATTTGTTATAATGGTCAATACGTTATGCATGAGGGTGAGGTTATTTACCGTAACCCAATGCCGTTGGGAGAATTGAAACAGCTGCAAGCGTTAACGGATGCGAATAATCATGCGCTTGTTTACGCGGGTTCTGAGACACTGGCATTTGATGAGGTTAATAATCTAGATGTACTAGACGCTCTTGGGTCTGTTAATATCACCTATCCGAAGGTTATCCCTAATTTCACAGAATCAAATGATATTTATCAAATGCTTGTGTTTGCTGATCAACGTTACGATACAAGTTACAATGAGGCATTTGCCAACTATAAATTTGTCCGCTGGCATGAGCAATCGATGGATGTCATCCCAGCTAATGGCTCAAAAGCTGATGGGATTCAGGCGTTGTTAGAAAAATTAGCGATTCCGCTTGAAAATACGTATGCATTCGGTGATGGGATGAATGATTATGAAATGCTCCAGTTAGTTGGACATGGGATTGCGATGGGGAATGGTAAAGAACCATTAAAAAAAAGTGGCCGATTATGTAACCGACCACGTAGATGAAGATGGGATTATGAAGGGGCTACGCCATTTTAAACTGATTTAACAGCTTAAACAATGGTGCTTGACTCTTTACGGTCCCATTTGACTGTGATTGAGACGCGTTGCTTGCTAATCTCTTCAGCAGCTTCGGTATAGCAACCGGTGATGCTAGTGAAATTAGACGCTAAAAAGCCAGCTTCCAAATTAAACGAATGTTCGGCATTTAAAGCAAATGCTTTTTTAACCGGTTCGCCTTCTAGGCGGAAAACAATTGCATCTTTACTTTCTGACTTGACGTTAAGTCCGCCCCAACCAGCTTCAATAAAAAAAGCTTGTAGTTCAGGGATGCTACTGAATGTGAATTTTCTACCTAAATTTTTGCCTAGTAAATAGAGCAAACTGTGCGATTCCTCCCCGAGAATATCAGGTAAAACAAAGTGTCGCATGAGCTCGTATCCGAGCTGTGGTGATGGGGATGTCATTGTATCAGTCATAATACGCTCCTTTCATTCGTTATCCATTATAAACTATTGCTGTCTAAATAGAAAATAGAAATAGTATCGGCAGTTGAAAAAGGTAAAAATCCCGCTGTGAGTGAACAACGGCTTTTCCGAAGAAAACCATCCTAATAAAAAATTGGAGCGAAAAAATATGAATCAACCAATTGGCGTTATCGATTCAGGTGTTGGAGGCTTAACTGTTGCAAAAGAAATTATGCGTCAGTTACCCAATGAAAACATCTGTTACTTAGGTGATACTTTACGTTGTCCATATGGGCCGCGTGATCCAGAGCAAGTACGTAAATTCACGATGGATATGACACAGTTTTTGTTAACACATAATATTAAGTTGCTCGTGATTGCTTGCAACACAGCAACGGCAGCAGCCTTACATTATATTCGTGACAATGTGGATATTCCGGTCGTTGGTGTCATCCAACCAGGAGCACGTGCTGCAATTAAAGCAACAAAAAACAGTCAAGTCGGTGTCATTGGCACTGAAGGAACGATTAAAAGTGATGCCTATACGAACGCCTTGAGCTTATTAAATCATCAGGTGGCCGTTAAATCATTAGCCTGTCCCAAATTTGCCCCACTCGTCGAAAGTTCAGAGTACAAAGGGTCGGTCGCAAAAAAAAGTGGTGGCTCAATCGTTACGCCCGTTTAAAAACAGTGGTATTGATACCTTTGTACTCGGTTGTACACATTATCCATTGTTACAACCTATCATTGAAAATGTGCTAGGCCCGCGAGTGAAGGTGATTAATCCAGGACTTGAAACAGCGAGTGAAGTCAGTATGTTACTTGATTATTTCACGTTGCGCAATGTATCAGATGAACCGCAACAGCATCGTTTTTTTTACGACGGGTTCTCCCAAAATATTTGGAGGCATCGCTTCCGACTGGTTAGGCTTACCACAAATGGTCGTCGAGTTTGCAAAAATCGGTCAAGAAAGGAAATAATATGAAAAAATTATTGATAGCAACCCATAATGAAGGGAAAGCCTTCGAATTCAAAGCGTTATTTGAAGATTATGGCATAACAATTGAAACCTTAAATGATTACCCAGAAATACCAGAAATTGAGGAAACAGGTAAGACCTTCAAAGAAAATGCCGCTTTAAAAGCAGAAGCAATTGCGAATTTAACAAATCAAATGGTTATTAGTGATGATTCTGGGCTAAGTGTAGATGCTCTTGATGGGGCACCTGGTGTCTATTCTGCTCGCTATGCGGGTGAACCGAAGAGCGATGCGAATAATAATGCCAAGCTGATAGCTGAACTTGCTAAAACAGGCACGACTAATCGAACAGCAAAATTCCACTGCACGATAGCTGTCGCTGTTCCTGATGAAGCAACTCGTTTTTATGAAGGTGAAATCGCAGGTGTAATAACGAAAAAAGCAATCGGTACAGCGGGATTTGGTTACGATCCTTATTTCTATGTGCCATCAATTGGTAAAACGACAGCTCAAATGACGATGAGTGAAAAAAATCTAATCAGTCACCGTGGCAACGCCATTAAACAATTAGCACTTGATTTGCCAAACTTGATTGCCTTAGTATCAAAATAACTAGAGTATCGTGGGTCTGAAAATTATATTTATCACTTTTTTGTAATTAAATAACTAGTCAAAATCGAAAAATCATGCGACAATGTATTTAATATAAGTAAGAAGAGAAGGGAAGCACAGGATGAAAGTTTTAGTTGTCAGTGATAATCATGGTAATCGGGAAGCGTTGTTACATTTAAAAGATATTTATAGTGGAAAGGTTGATGCTTTTTTTCACTGTGGGGATTCGGAGTTGTTAGCTGATGACGAAGCGGTATTAGGCTACAACATTGTCCGTGGTAATTGTGATTTTGGTCGTGTTTATCCAACCGAATGGATCGGGGAAGTGGATGGCAATAAAATCCTTGTCACTCACGGTCACTTATTTAACATTAAAGTGAATCTTGTAATTTTGAAAGATCGTGCGAAGATGCGTCAAGCAAACTATGTCTTTTTTGGGCACACGCATGAACTCGGCTGTGAATACAGCGATGGCATTCTCTTTTTAAACCCAGGTAGTATTTCGTTGCCTCGTGGTCGTAGCGAAAAAACATATGCAATCGTTGAGGATACCGCAAGCGAGATCATTGTTAAGTTTATGGATGACAGTGATAACGAATTAACGGCACTTACGCAAGTGTTTAAAAAAGCAATAAAAGTAACTAAAGAAGCCGATACAACAGGTGTTATCCTGTCTGTATCGGCTTTTTTAGTGGTCAAGCAGTTATTTTAGTAATGTTCTTGTTCATAACTTAAAAGATGAAAGATGGTTGAGAGCGTTGCGACTGGTAGGTGTTTATCCTCGCCGAGTTGTATCAGCTGACCTAAAATAGCATCTAGTTCCATTTCTTGCTGAGCAAGACGGTCTTGAGCCATCGAAGGTAGATGTTGTAAGGAACCTTCATCGGGCTGTTCGATCCCTGTATGACTCTCAGGCCAAATTGAAATGTTATAGGCTGCGGCAATCGCTAAAAATTCAGTCTTCATCTGCTGAATAATTCGAGCAAGATGTTCATCAGCTAAAATAGTGCCTACTTTTTGACGCATTAAGGCACTGATAGGATTAAAGGCAATGTTCCATAACAACTTATTCCACTTTTGTTCACGGATATTAGGCACAATGCGGGCTTTTAATGGGGTCTGTGCCAAAGAAGTAATTAAAGCAGGCAGACGCTCATCATCGGTTTGTTCATCCCATTGTCCAACAGCTAAGTCTCCTTTACCGATATGATGGATGATGCCATTATCAATTCGTACAGCGGACATGAGCACACTTCCGCCGACAATCTTGTCTGCTCCAAAGGCTACTGCGAGTTTTTCTTCATTGCCAATGCCATTTAAGACCGAAATAAGGGCAGTTGTTGATTTCATCAAGGGTCTCAATTCAGCAATGGCCGTATCAATGCCAGTTGCTTTAACGGCTAAAAAAAGATAGTCAAATGTTTCAGATAAGACCTCATCACGAGACTTAACGATAACAGCTTCCTTTGAATCGCCCCAAATACTTTTAATTGTAAGTCCATTACGTTCGATAACAGCTAAGGTTTTACCACGAGCGATATAGGTGACCTCGTGTCCAGCTTCAGTAAAAAGACGGCCGAAAATCGAGCCGATGGCGCCAACGCCAAAAATAGCAATTTTCATAATATGAGACCTCCGTTAGTTATTCATTTGATGTAATTGTATCTGCTTGGACAGATTCTTCAGTATGACTAGCGCTGCTGCTTGGAGCAGATGAATCCGACACAGTCGACGAAGAAGTCGCTGGTGGTGTGCTGCCAGTTGTCATACTTGTGCTAACACTGCTTGTTGAAGCAGGCGTATGGCTAGTACTGCTATTATTTACTGATGTGTCGATTGTTTGTGTTGGTGTCGCCCGCGCTTCGGTGTCTGTTGCTGAGTTGTGTGTGTGACTTGTTTGTTCAGTCGCTTGCGACTGCTGTGATAATGCAGTCGTGGTCTCGTTTGGTTCGATGTCAGATGCAATCGTTTCAGCAGCACTTGATTCACTGCTTTTTTCGATTGGTTCTGTTGCTTCAGTTGCAGAAGCAGGTGTTAAAATAACGCCGATTGTTATTAGTAGAAGCGCGGCTATTAAAGTGAAAAATGTTTTTTTGATAGCTTTTCGTTTGAAAAGCTTAGTTAATAACTGGACGATGAAAAGGAGCAGTAAGCATAGTCCGAGTCCTATAAGTAAAACAACCATGTAAATAATTCCTCCTCAAAATAAAAAAAGACGACTTATAAAAAGTCGCCAAGAGTAGGGGCGTTCATAATCTCAATAGGGGGAGAGAATCATGAACTATAGTTACGTGAATAACTATATCTTACTATTACCCAAGTTTTTAGAGACTAAACAATTTTAAAATAAAATAACTATAGATTGATAAAATAAGAACTGTTTTTACAGCGGCGATTATGTTGCTCTAACTGTTTGCCAATCAGCTGTTTGAACCGTATCGGGCAAGCAATTGGTAGGGTGAAGACTTCCTTTTTGGTTGTCAAAAAATAAAAGGTATCGTCATGATAAATCTGTTTAAACTCATGCCATTGTGCCCGTGTTGTCCCACTAGCAAGAGTGGCAGATAATCCGTTATCATCGAGCTTTAATTCAACCGGAAAGGCTGTATTCGGTGTGATTTTTTTACTAATCCAACTCAATAAGAAACTAAATAATGGTGTGGCACAAAAAAACAAGCGTGGTTATAAAAAAAAACAATCGCACTGCTTACAAGAATAACCGTAAGGGTCTGCTCATATAAAAACAGTAACAAACCGACAATCACAGTTACTAAGATGCTATAAATAAAGCGAAAAGCGAAAAAGACAGGTGAATGCTTTAACTTTTGTTCTTGGTAAGAAATTAAAGCATGTGTCGATGCTTCGAAGTGGATAACCATCTTTTTGTTCCTCCTAGCTACAATTATTCTTAGTATAGCATAAACTGTGCTTGATAAATTTCTTTAGTAACTGTGAATGGAAAAAGAACAACGACGAAAGATCGTTGTTCTCGGATTACAGGCAATACCTACACCTTGCAAGTTTAGTGTCAATAGGTTTCGGAAATGCTATTTGCTATGCTTGTAAAAAAACGCGACGTGTGTGGTGACGCTCATCTGCTTCAATCGCAGCAATTTTATGTTTACATATACCTTGAGCTGTTGTAATGACCCATTCATCTGCGAGATCAATATCTTTGATTGTTAAGGGATTGTAAACAATCGTATAGGCGATATCACTGATAACTTCTCTAATTGAAATATCGAAGTACTGCCCATTTATACCGACTTTTGTGATTTGTTCCATTTAAAACATCTCCTTAGTTATGATTGATATCTTTCTTTACAACACCAAGTATAGCAGACAAATAACGTCTTAAACGTAAGTCATTATGACAGCTCTGTGAACTCGCCTAAATAAGGCGAATTAATGACTATCTTTAAAGATATAAATATTGTAAAATGTTCTTCTGCGGACTCACGTTATCATTTTTCATTTGAAAAAACATCAGCTATGATAGATGTATGTAAGCATTTTGAGGAGGTTAAGTATGCGACGAATATATAAAGATTTTCGTAAAGCAGAGCAAGTTGAGCTAGTTCCAAGAGGACTGATTATTTATATGATGACATCAACGAAAACACCACTGATGATGCAAATGAAGCTGGAGAAAAGTCGTAAAAGTCCAAGGCATGTCACGCATTATTATGTGAATCATGACACCATCTATCGTGCGCAAAATATCAATCGTATCAGTTCTCATCGCTGTCAAAATAAAACGAGCGATGCACTAATTAGTTACACAGTTTGTCATTTGACGACAGATTCACTAATTGAACAAAAGCAGAATTTAAAAGTCTTGTGTCAACAAATAGCGGAGGATGTAAAACGCTTAGGAATAGCTGTTAGTCCGAAAACGATTTTTTGTGAAGATGATACGATAAACGTGGCCGAAATGATTGAATGTATTGAAGCAGAGCTGAGCTGTGAAAGGGGAACAATGTCACATCTGCGTTTGCCTGTGCAAGTAGGAGATGTTGTGCGGTTGAAGTATGCCTGTAAACGATGGCCGAATGGTAAGGCTGTTAGCGAGACAGAACGGGCACAAGGTTATAAAATAATTCAGAAGAAAGCCACAACAGCCATTACAGCGGAGCGTCTTTTTTTTACTCGATCGTATCTATCAGTGGGTTAAAGAGAAGGATATACAAAAAGCGACCTACCATTAGTAGATCGCTGAAAAAGCTGTATCACATTAATTGAAGTCGCTTATAGTTGCATACCGTATTGTTGAAGTCATAGGCAGGTGTATCATACAGTTCGATGAGTGCTGAGTTATCGTACAGTTTAATGACTGTCCCCTTAAAGAAAATACCACTACGGTTGAATTGAACCGCATCACCGATGTTGAAGTCGCATTCTTTTTCCACCTGTTTACCTCTACTGTCAAAAGCCACGCTTGATAATGCCATAATTGAAACACCCCTTATCGTTTAATTAGACCCCTAAAGACTTTAACGCTATCTACCCGATTTTCAAATTAGAAAACATATAATATAAAAATATGATGTTATAACAACATTGTAACCGTTTTCTTGCTAAAGTCAACTTTATTTTTTAGAATTATTAGTTTTTAATGAAAAAAAATACGAATCCCTTCAGCAGCTCGCAAATGTTATACTGGAGAGACAAAAGTAAACACATGCTAGGAGTTGAAGGTATTGTGACAAAAATTGTTATTTTAGCAGAAAAACCAAGTCAAGCAAAAGCATATGCAGATAGCTTTCAATCGAAACAAAAAATAGCCGGTGGTTTTGCGATTAAAGATGAGTTGTTCACAGCCGATGTCATTATCACTTATGCCTATGGTCATTTAGTCGAGTTGCAAAATCCAGAATATTATACTGCTGACTGGAAAAAATGGCAGTTGCAGCAATTGCCGATGTTTCCTGAACGCTATCAATTTAAGGTGACAGCAGATAAACGAGCCCATTTTAAACAGGTCAAAAGTTATTTGGATGAAGCGGATCAAATTATCATTGCGACCGATAGTGATCGTGAGGGTGAAAATATCGCGCGTTCTATCATTGAGGTCAGTGGTAATGCTCAGAAGCCAACGCAGCGTCTCTGGATTAACTCGCTCGAATCCGACGAGATACGTAAAGGGTTCGCAACGCTACGACCAGGTGCTGATTATTATTCCGCTTATATTGAGGCGCAAACACGGCAAATTAGTGATTGGTTAGTCGGAATGAACATTAGTCGCCTGTACACCTTATTGTTGCAAAAAAAGGGGCTGACTGGTGTGTTTTCGATTGGTCGTGTACAAACGCCAACCTTGTTTTTAATTTGGCAGAGACAACAGGAGATTGCTGAATTCAAACCGGAAACGTATTACGAAGCGTACCTTGAAGTTGAGGCAGAACACGGTCATTACCGTGCAAAGCATAAGCAACAGTTTAAATCACTCGCCGACTTACGGGCTTATTTCAAAAAAGGGAACATTTCCTATCAGACAGAACAGCCAGCGCGAGTAACCAAGTTAGAAACCAAACAAAAACAAGTTGCTTCACCGCAATTGTATTCATTATCTGATTTGCAAAGTCATGCCAACCGCTTATATAAAATTAGCCCAGCGAGCACCTTAAAAATAGTACAGACTCTATATGAACGTAAATTAGTCTCCTATCCAAGAACGGATTGTCATTTCATTACCCCGGCTGAATTTAACTATTTAAAGAGTGGACTGAGCGATTATTGTAACATCGAGCAGGTTGAAATCAGTGACCCGCGCTTGAATGCGAATAAACGGTATGTTGATGCTGCAAAAGTACAAGAGCATTATGCGATTATCCCAACTAAAAAGAAACTGAGCGCCGCGAGTCTTGCGAAACTGGGGAACTTTGAAAAAAAACTCTATCATTTAATTGTCAAACGAACGATTGCGATGTTTGCCCCACCGTATGTGTATGATGAAACAACGGTGGAAACAAGCGTTGAGACAGAACCGTTTAAAACAATTGGACGAACAGTCAAACAACGCGGTTGGAAAGCTATTTTAGCAACGACCACGCCAAAAGTAAAAAAAAGACGATTTGCCTGCTTTGCCGAAGTTGCAACTGCACGAACAGGTTGCTGCCACCTTAGTCGATAAAGCCTGTGAAACAAAAGCCCCGCCTGTATATACTGAAGGGACGTTAATTACCGCCATGAAAACGATTGGAAAAGGCAGTGAAGCTGAGGCGAAAAAAAATTCTAAAAGCGATTGAGGGTATTGGTACAGAAGCCACACGTGCGAACATCCTAGAAACCTTAAAGCGACAAGAATATATTGAGGTGAACGCAAGTCAAATACGGGTGACCGACAAAGGCTGCGTCCTGTGTGAAAATATTAAAGATGTAGAAATTTCAAGCGCTGAGATGACAGCGAAATGGGAAGGTTACTTAAAAAAAATCCATGATGGCACAGGGACACAGGCTGCCTTTTTAGGCAGTATCCAACGCTTTATTGAACATTTAATCGCAGTTGTCCCGCAACAATTAGCGACAGCTCAGATTGATGTGACGGCCGAGTCGCAAGCGATTGGCACCTGTCCGACCTGTGGAAAAGCAGTACTTGAAAAATTCAAGGTGTTTGGCTGTGAAAGTTGTGATTTTGTCATCTTCAAAAAAATATTAAATAAAAAAATCAGTCGGACGATGTGTGTGAAACTGTTGAAAACACGTAAAACTAATCTTTTAAAAGGATTTATTAGTAAAAATGGGAAAAAATTCAATGCCAGTTTACGGTTGGACGATGAAAATAAAGTGGCGTTCAAATTTATTCCATTTACGAAAGCTAAATAAAAGTTTGACCATTTTGAACCAATGGAATGACAGTCGCTTACTTTTATGCTATTCTAAGACCATGAATCGAACGAAGGAGTGGTCTTAATGAAAGTGGATTTGAATCGCATTAATGCGTTAGCAAAAAAAGAAAAAAAGAAACTGGACTAACTGAAGCGGAGACAAAAGAACAGGCAGTGTTACGCCAAGCCTACTTAGCTGAAATCAAAGGGCAAGTACTAAATACGGTTTCTGGCCTTAAAATTATGGACGAACAAGGCAACGATGTGACCCCTAAAAAAATTTAAAGATGAGCGTAATAAACAAAAACCATGCGAGTACGATTATTAGTAATAAATTCCCGCGTGTTTAACGATGAAAAAGGCCCTCTGGCAACTGCCAGAGGGCCTTTTTTTTATGTAGTGTATTATCGTGTTGATTTAGCTTTTGATGCGATAAATTTACGGAAGTAGAAATCAAGTCCAATTTTACCGGCGTTTTGACCACCAACAATAATGAAGAAGCCGATTAAAATGTATAATGGGTTAACTGAGACAGTGCCACCGAATAAGAAAGCAAAGTTCATTACCATTCCGAAGAATACGGCTGTTTTAGTAAAGAGTCCGACGATTAAACCAAGACCAATTAATAATTCGCCCCACATAACGAGGAAACTGAATAATTCAACGTTGCCTGCTGCAAATGTTTCAATGAACCAGTTGTATGCAGGATATAAAGCGTTACCCTCAGGTCCTGTGACCGGATTTGCAACAATGTTGTTAATTAAGCCGCCAGCGCTGAAGGCTGTATCTCCTGTAATTTTTCCGAAACCAGATGATAACCATTGATACCCAAGATAAACCCGTAAGACTGTTAAAATTGCCATTGCAATTTTATTTGTTCGTAACCAATTCAACATAATAATTCCTCCCTCATAATTGAGCTGTTTCTCTGAACTAAGTAAAAATGAATGATGTGCATTTATCGATGTAACTATTTTTATTACTCTTTTAGTATATGTAACTCTTTTTTATTTAACAATCAGTTTTGCTTAATTTACGATTTTAGCCATAAAAATGTGACAAAAATATTAACACGGAAGCTGTTTTGAGATAAAATACTAATTTTTATGGTAAAATCAACAACTTTTTTAAATTAGTTCTAATTTTGGCCGCCTGACAGTTCAGTTTGAACAGCCCTTTTGTTCGCAAACGACACAACTTGTTGCTTATACTAGAGTTAGAAAGACGAGGGGGTGAGAGGATGTATGCTTATTTTGATGTATATGCCGACATTTTTGCTCGTATCAAGCAACGAGGACATGATGTGCATCATTTATTGCCAACAGCGCAGGTACGATTGCCAATGCTGACGATGACAACACAAAACAATGCTGATATTTTAGTCCCACCATCGGAAAAAACGACACAATTAACCATTGTTTGCTATGAAAAAGCATCGGAGCCGGAGTCGCTCATCGATTTGATGGAGGATGTACTAGGCGAATTACTACGCGAAGGTCATGATCAATTGCCGTGGGAAATTAGCCGTTGTCGGATGAAGGTGGACTACCAGTGGTTAGAAAATAAAGCTGTGGTGGCTGGCCAGTTAACGATTGTATTGCCACTGACCAAACGAACACAATAAATGATAGGTGTATGCTTACTAGCAAAATCATGCCACCATCCTCATTTTCAATCTTATTGCTATAGCGCAAAAACCCCTCCCAACCACTTATGTATCAAGGGTTGGGAGGGGTTGTAATTATGTCCTGAGGGGGATTCGAACCCTCGACCGATGGCTTAGAAGGCCATTGCTCTATCCTGCTGAGCTATCAGGACAAATGTGAAACAATGTTGTACTCAACAAAACTTATTGTATGATTTATCACGGAAAAAGTCAATAGTATTGCTGAAATAAACTTAAACACCCTTAATGAGCACCAAATAGATGCTGCTTCCATATTTATAGAAGAAAGTTGCAGTTGACACCGAGTTCATCAGATTAGATAATGACGAAGAAGGAAAACAGAGGTGGAGGGAACAAACAAATGAGTCGAGAAGAAGATATGATGCTTAAAAAAGTATTGATTTCGGCCCAACGGATGGCGCCAGAGGATCGACAACTGGCAACGGCATTAATCGACGTGTACTTAGCAGAGCGAAACTATCAGCAAGCAATAAATGTTGGTGAAGATTACATGCGCATTGTTACCACAGATCGTGACATTATTCAGCAATTAGCGCCAGCCTTTGAGGCAACACAGCAGCACCAGTGTTATCGACAGTGGTTGATTGATGCGACTGAGATCGAGGGTTTTCAAGCGACAGTCGTCGCTGAAGAAGCGACGGGAGAACAGGTTGTACGCTTAACGCCCGGTTTTAAAAAGCATCAGCACGCATTAGCACAATGGCCATTACACGATCAACTCGGATTGCTTCAAACGGGTAATGAGGTACAGATACAATTTTACCAACCTGAAATACAAGCGTTGCTCCAACATAAGGCGCTCACTGTTACTCAGCGTGTCTTTGCACTTGAAGCGTTGCATCGTATTGGCGATGAACAACAATACCGTCTCACTATCCGTGGTCAAACGCTCGATTGCGTACCCGCTCATACGCCATTACGCAGTGAAAATCTTTTTTATCACGCGTTAATTGAAGCGGTTGTAAAACGTTTAGCCGATAACACCCCTGATTTAGCAAATGAAGCGGTTGTTGTTATTCGCCGCCATCAAACGGCGCTCTATCCCCAAGTACCATCACAACAACAGTTGAATGAATGGGTCGAAGCGTATGTCAGCTGGTTAGAGCGGATTTATCACGGGGTAAACCACTCTGACAAGCAAATGCAAAAAGCACTTATCTTAGATGAAATCGACCGTTACGCGTTAGAAAATATCGGGTTTTAGTAATTATCAGTTGAAATGAACGCGATGTATAGTATATACTGATAAAGGTTGAAATTAAAAAACAAATAACATATATCGAACGTTAGTACTTTAAAAACGTTCATTATTTTGGAGGGAATTATATAATGACAGCACAATGGGAAAAATTAGAAGGTAACGAAGGTAAATTAACAATCACTATTCCGCAAGCGGAAGTAAAAGTAGCTTTAGATGAAGCGTTCAAAAAAGTTCGTAAAACATTGGCACCAAAAGGTTTCCGTAAAGGTAAATTACCTCGTCAAATGTTTAACCAAATGTACGGTGAAGCATCATTATTCAACGATGCATTAGACGTATTATTACCAACAGTTTATCCTGCAGCAATCGATGAAACAGGAATCAACCCAGTTGCTTCTCCAAACATCGACATCGAAAAAATCGAAGCAGATTCTGACTGGGTTATCTCAGCAGTTGTAACTGTTAAACCAGAAGTTAAATTAGGCGATTACAAAGGTCTTAAAGTAGATAAAGCTGACGTTGAAGTATCTGATGAAGATGTTAAACATGAGTTAACTCACTTACAAGGTCATCAAGCTGAATTAGTATTAAAAGAAGGCGCTGCTGAAAAAGGCGATACAGTTGTAATCGACTTTGACGGATACTTAGATGGCGAACAATTCGAAGGTGGAAAATCTGAGAACTATTCATTAGAATTAGGTTCAGGTTCATTCATCCCAGGATTCGAAGAACAATTAGAAGGTAAAAAAGCTGAAGAAAACGTTGTTGTTAACGTAACTTTCCCAGAAGATTACCAAGCAGAAGACTTAGCTGGTAAAGCTGTTGAATTCAAAGTAGCTATCCACGAAGTTAAAACAAAAGAAGTTCCAGAATTAGATGACGAATTAGCTAAAGACATCGACAACGAAGTGGAAACACTTGCTGAATTAACTGAAAAAGTTAAAGCACGTTTAGCTGAAGATAAAGCAACTAAAGCTGTTCAAGCAAAAGAAAACCAAGCATTAGGTCAAGCTGTTGAAAACGCAGAAGTTGACGTGCCTGCTGTAATGATCGAACAAGAAAAAGAAATGTTGAAAAAACAATTCACTCAAGATATCGAAGCCCAAGGTTTAACAACTGAACTTTACTTCCAATTCACTGGTCAAACTGAAGAAGCATTAGATGAACAAATGGCTACTGACGCTGCTGGTCGCGTTAAAACTAACTTAGTGTTAGATGCAATCGCTAAAGCAGAAAACATCGAAGTAACTGAAGAAGAAATTAACACAGAAGTTGATCGTTTAGCTGAAATGTACAAAATGGACGCAGCAACAGTTCGTATGGCATTAGGCGATTTAACAACTGTTACTGAAGATTTACAAATCCGTAAAGCAGTTAAATTTGTAGTTGAAAGTTCAGTAGAAGCTTAAGTTATACTGACAACGCTCAATTAAACTAGCACTTTGTAAGAAGTTGTTTATCATAAGCTTCTTGCAAGGTGTTTTTTTGTCAATTTTGAGAGCGTCCTAGAAAAAAATAATAAGATATAATCTGTGTAAGTGTTTTAGTTGCAACTTGAGGGTGCAATGAGTATAGTAAATATAGAAATATAAGCATATTCGGGAGCGGGATAAGGGCAGTTGTTATCTTAATGTACGAGTTGATTTAAGGAGTGACGTTCGTGTCAAAATTCGATGAAAAAAGCCAGTTAAAATGCTCATTCTGTGGCAAATCACAAGATGAGGTCAAAAAATTAATTGCAGGGCCAGGCGTTTACATTTGTGATGAATGTGTCGATTTATGCAATGAAATTATCACAGAAGAATTGGATGCTGTACAAGCACCCATCTTTGAAGAGTTACCAAAACCAAGTGAACTTCGTTCAACCTTAGATGAGTATGTCATCGGCCAAGATCGTGCTAAGCGTGCGTTATCAGTCGCGGTATACAACCATTACAAACGCATTCAAGCAACTGCGTCACAAGCCGAAGGCGATGTTGAATTGCAAAAAAGTAATATTTGCTTAATCGGGCCAACAGGTAGTGGTAAAACATTATTGGCACAAACATTAGCGCGCGTACTCGATGTACCATTTGCAATCGCAGATGCAACCAGTTTAACTGAAGCTGGTTATGTCGGTGAAGATGTCGAAAACATTCTCTTGAAACTGATTCAAGCAGCTGATTTTGATGTCGAACGTGCAGAAAAAGGGATTATTTACATCGATGAAATCGATAAGGTTGCCCGTAAATCAGAGAATACCTCAATTACACGTGATGTTTCTGGTGAAGGTGTTCAACAAGCCTTGCTTAAAATTTTAGAAGGTACAGTTGCAAGTGTACCTCCTCAAGGTGGACGAAAACATCCGAATCAAGAATTTATTCAAATTGATACGAGCAAAATCCTCTTTATCGTTGGTGGTGCATTTGATGGCATTGAAGGCATCGTTCGTAATCGTTTAGGTGAAAAAGTGATTGGTTTTGGCAAAGAGAACAACACAATCAATGAAGATGAATCATTGATGCAAAAAGTAGTGCCAGAAGATCTCTTGAAATTCGGTTTGATTCCCGAATTTATCGGTCGATTACCAGTAATGGCCTCACTCGAGTTGTTAGATGAACCGGCTTTAATTTCAATTTTAACAGAACCTAAAAATGCGTTAGTGAAACAATACCAACGTTTATTAGAATTAGATGACGTTGAACTTGAATTTACAACTGATGCACTTAGCGCGATTGCCTTACTGGCGATTGAGCGACGCACCGGTGCACGTGGTCTCCGTTCAATCATCGAGCATATTATGTTAGATGTGATGTACGAAGTGCCAACCCGTGAAGATGTGACGAAATGTAAGATTACAGCAGCTGTTGTCAACGGCGAAGAACAACCGTTATTAAGCTTGAAAGACGGCTCTGAAATTGCAATGGCATAGCACAACCGCAGTTGCTAGTGTATAATATAAAATGAGCAAGTAAATAAGCTAACTACCTTGTGCTATAGCCAAGGTAGTTTTTTTAAGGAGCGAGACGATGAAAGTAAATCAAGTAGAACTATTAATCTCGGCTGTTAGACCAGAGCAATACCCAAAAGGGCAGTTGCCAGAATTCGCCTTAGCTGGTCGTTCGAACGTCGGTAAATCATCATTTATAAACCGTATGTTACAACGTAAAGCAATGGCACGTATTTCATCTAAGCCAGGGAAAACACAGACACTAAATTTTTATGAAGTGGAACAAAAACTAATCTTTGTCGATGTACCAGGCTATGGTTATGCTAAAATCTCAAAGAGTGAGCGTGCCAAATGGGGCGTGATGATGGAAACATATATGACCGACCGACCACCGCTAAAAGCAGTTATTCAAATTGTTGACATGCGCCATAAACCGTCAAGTGATGACGTGGCAATGTATCAATTTTTAAAACATCATGATATTCGTGTCATTGTAATCGCGACTAAATCGGATAAGATTCCGAAGGGGCGCTGGCAAAAAAGCATTAAAGAAATCAAAGAAACACTCAAATTCGACGCCGATGATAATATTGTTACCTTCTCATCTGAAAGTGGTCTAGGAAAAGACCAAGCGTGGAAAATCATCGAGAAATTCATGTAAGGAGTGAATCATCATGCCGAAACGTAATATTAGCAAGTCACAACACGCGTTTAAAAGCGCTGTTACCAAAATGCCAGGTGGTGTGAGTAGTCCGGTGCGAGCCTTTAATTCAGTTGATACCGAACCGGTGTACATCGATCGCGGCGAAGGGGCTTATTTATATGATATCGATGGCAATAAATACATCGATTATGTTTTATCATGGGGGCCACTTATTTTAGGTCATGCCAATCCGCGGGTCGTTCAAGACGTGCAAGCAATGACAGCCAAAGGCATGAGTTTTGGTGCAAATCATTTGAGCGAACTCGCATTAACTGATGAAGTTATCAAACGGGTACCATCTGCGGAGTCTGTCCGCTTTGTTAACTCGGGCACCGAGGCAACGATGAGCGCACTGCGTTTAGCGCGAGGCTACACTGGTCGTGACCTCATCATTAAATGTATCGGTAGTTACCATGGTCATGGCGACTCGCTCTTAATTAAGGCGGGATCGGGTGTGGCTACCTTAGGTTTACCTGATTCGCCGGGTGTTACAAAGGGTACTGTTGCGGATACAATCACAGTCCCTTACAATGATTTAGCGGCTGTTGAAGCAGTATTAAAACAACATCCACAACAAGTTGCCGCGCTGATTGTTGAACCAGTCGCAGGTAATATGGGTGTTGTACCGCCGATTGCAGGTTATTTGGAAGGCTTGCGTAGCCTAACACATCGTTATGATGCGTTACTGATTTTTGACGAAGTGATGACCGGTTTCCGTGTGGGATTACAATGTGCCCAAGGCCATTTCGGTGTGACGCCAGACCTAACTTGTTTAGGTAAGGTCATCGGTGGCGGCATGCCGGTAGGGGCTTATGCCGGTCCGCGAGCAATCATGGAACAGGTTGCGCCAGCAGGGAACATCTATCAAGCAGGTACGCTATCGGGTAATCCGTTAGCGATGACTGCGGGGGTGGCAACACTCGAACAGCTAACACCGGCAGTGTATGCGGAATTTAATCGCATCATTGATAAATTAACAACGGGTATCGAAACGATTGGGCGCGCCCATCAGATTCCCGTAACGGTTAACCGTGCGGGCTCGATGTTTGGTTTCTTCTTCGCTGATGGACCGATTCATAACTTTAATGATGTGAATCGCTCTAACTTGACGCGCTTTAGTGACTATTATCGTGAAATGAGCGATCGTGGCATATACTTGCCGCCATCGCAGTTTGAAGGCTTGTTTATTTCGACGGCCCACACCGATGTTGAGATTGATGCGACCTTGAATGCGATGGAAGATACCTTTGCCATCTTGCAAAAGTAAGTACTGGCACACGTGTTGACGATATGAGGGTGAACCATTGACGAATGTCGCTGTGAAATGCTACAATAAACGAAACTTAAATACTGCCAATAACGATGATGAGGAAGAGTAAATCAAGTGATTAGTTCAGAGAGGAAACGGCTGCTGCAAGTTTCTCTAATCCTTGGTTGAACGTAGCCTCTGAGTTGCTTTTTTGAATTCATAGTAAAAAAAAGCCGGTGCGAGCCGTTACGTAAATGAAGTGCTTTCCTCTAAGGGGGAAGTATAAAGGTGGTACCGCGGAATGCTCTTTTCGTCCTTTTTTGAGGATGAATGGGGCATTTTTTATATGGACAGAAAGGGATGATTACAATGACAAACAAAGAACCGTTAGCAACAAAATATGATCCACAAGCAATCGAAGCCGGCCGTTATGACTGGTGGGTAAAAAAAGGCTTTTTCGAAGCAACAGGAGACGAGGCTAAACAACCGTTTAGCGTTGTAATTCCACCGCCAAACGTAACAGGTAAATTGCACTTAGGTCACGCTTGGGATACGACTTTACAAGATATTATTACCCGCCAAAAACGGATGCAAGGCTACGATGTACTTTGGTTACCAGGGATGGATCATGCGGGTATTGCAACGCAGGCAAAAGTAGAGGCTAAATTACGTGAAGAAGGTATTTCACGCTATGATTTAGGCCGTGAAAAATTTGTTGAGCAAGTTTGGGACTGGAAAGAAGAATATGCCGGTCACATTCGTGAACAATGGGCAAGCATGGGCTTAGGACTTGATTATTCAAAAGAACGTTTCACACTTGATGAAGGCTTGAACAAAGCGGTCAACAATGTGTTTGTCACGTTGTACGAAAAAGGGTTGATTTACCGAGGTGAACGCATCATTAACTGGGATCCAGCGGCTCAAACAGCACTTTCTGATATCGAAGTTATTCATAAAGACATAAACGGTCACTTCTATCACTTAAAATACCCGTTAACAGACGGGTCAGGTTTCTTAGAAGTTGCGACTACTCGTCCCGAAACAATTCCTGGTGATACAGCGGTTGCTGTTCACCCTGACGACGAACGTTATGCACAATACATCGGCAAAACGATTACATTACCGATTATCGGCCGTGAAATTCCAATCATTGCCGACGAGTATGTTGAACGTGAATTTGGTTCAGGTGTCGTTAAAATTACACCGGCACATGATCCAAACGACTTTGAGGTTGGTAACCGTCATGACTTGCCACGTATTATCGTAATGAACGAAGATGGCACAATGAACGAAAAAGCAGGCAAATATAATGGCATGGATCGATTTGACTGTCGTAAAGCGATTATTAAAGACTTTGAAGCATTAGACTTAGTCGTTAAAATCGAAGATCATCCTCATTCAGTTGGTCACTCTGAACGTACTGATGCAGTGGTTGAGCCGTACTTATCAAAACAATGGTTCGTTAAAATGGGGCCATTAGCTGAGCAAGCACTTGACTTACAAAAATCAGACGACAAAGTTAATTTTGTGCCTGATCGTTTCGATAACCAGTACACACGTTGGATGGAAAACATTCACGACTGGTGTATTTCACGTCAATTATGGTGGGGTCACCGCATCCCAGCTTGGTATAACGAAGCTGGTGAGGTACATGTTGGGATGGAAGCTCCTGCAGGCGAAGGCTGGACACAGGATAACGATGTCTTAGATACGTGGTTCTCATCTGCTTTGTGGCCGTTTTCAACAATGGGCTGGCCAGACGAAGACGCAGAAATGTTCAAACGTTACTTCCCGACGAATGTCCTTGTAACGGGTTACGATATCATCGCTTTCTGGGTATCACGGATGATTTTCCAATCGGTTGAATTTACCGGTCGCCGTCCGTTTGAAGATGCACTGATTCACGGCTTGGTTCGTGACGAAGAAGGTCGCAAAATGTCGAAATCACTCGGTAATGGTGTTGATCCGATTGAAGTCATTAATAAATACGGTGCCGATTCATTGCGTTACTTCTTAACAACCGGCACATCGCCAGGTCAAGATTTACGTTTCAGCTACGAAAAAGTTGAAGCAACCTGGAACTTCATCAACAAAATTTGGAACGCCTCACGTTTTGTAATGATGAACATCGACGGTCTTGAAGCGAAAGACATCGATTTAAGCAACGTAACAGATGTTAGTGATCAATGGATACTCACGCGTTTAAACGAAACAATCGAACGTGTAACGGAGTTAGCGGACCGTTATGAATACGGTGAAGTTGGTCGTCAATTAAATAACTTCATTTGGGATGACTACTGTGATTGGTACATCGAAATTAGTAAAATTACACTTTACGGTGAAAATGAAGCCGCTAAAGCAACAACGAAAGCGGTCTTAGCTTACGTATTGGATAATATTTTACGTTTGCTACACCCATTCATGCCATTTGTAACCGAAGAAATTTGGCAACAATTACCGACAGAAGGCGAATCGATTGTTACTGCTGCATGGCCAACTGTACGTGTTGAGTTGAACAACGAGCAAGCGGCTGAAGCGATGAAATTATACGTGGAAGTAATTCGTGCGGTTCGAACCATTCGTACAGAAGTGAACACGCCCTTAAGCCGTCCGATTACAATGATGATTAAAGCGAAAACGCCAGCAGTAAAAGCGTTATTAGTCGAAAATAAATCATACATTGAGCGTTTTTGTAATCCCGAAACATTAACAATTGATACGGAATTAGACGTGCCCGCACAAGTAATGACCGCTGTTGTCACAGGCGCTGAAATTTACTTGCCATTGCAAGGTTTAATTGATGTTGCAGCTGAAACGGAACGTTTAGCTAAAGAACTCGATAAATTGAAAAAAGAAGTGGCTCGTGTGCAAGGAAAACTGAACAACGAACGTTTTGTCGCTAATGCGCCAGACGAGGTTGTGGCTGTTGAACGTGCCAAAGAACAAGATTATTTAGAAAAACATGCGCTTGTTGAACAACGCATCGCAGAGTTAGCTAACCTATAGTCAAAGGACTGAAGCAGATGACGACACAGTACGACGACGCAATCGCGTGGATCCACTCACGTTTACGCCTCGGTATTAAACCAGGACTTGAACGGATGACTTATCTGCTTGCGCAACTCGGGCATCCTGAACAGAAAAATCGTTGGGTCCATGTTGCGGGAACGAACGGTAAGGGGTCAACCGTTGCGTATTTGCGCACAACCTTACAAGCGGCAGGTTATGAAGTTGGTACCTTTACCTCGCCTTACATTGAAACGTTCAATGAGCGCATCAGCGTCAATGGGCAACCAATCAGTGATGACGAACTGGTAGCATTGATTACAAAAATACGCCCGATTGTTGAGGCGATGGCGACGTCGCCTTATGGTGAACCGACTGAATTTGAAGTGATTACAGCGATGTTCTTCGATTATTTTGCGACGATGCACTCGATTGATATTGGCATCGTTGAAGTCGGACTTGGCGGCCGCTTAGATAGTACTAATGTGATTGATCCGATACTGAGTGTTATTACAACAATCGGGATGGATCACATTGGCATTTTAGGAGATACCCTCGCCAAAATCGCCTCGGAGAAAGCCGGTATCATCAAACCGAATCGTCCGGTCGTTTCTGGAGTGACACAGGCTGAGTTGCAGCCATTGTTTCGTCAGTGGGCACTCGAACAGTCTGCGCCCTATTACGAGGTGGGTCAGGCTTATACAATCGAACAGGTAACTGACAATCGTTTAACTTTTAAAACGACCGATGACGTCTACAGAGATGTCGTTGTCGGTTTAGTAGGAGATCATCAGTTGCGTAATGCAGCGGTGGCGATACAAGCGTTGCTGTTATTACAACCGCTTTATCCACATGTGACCGAAGCCGTAATACGAGTAGGGCTTGCCACAACAAAATGGCCCGGTCGGTTTGAAACGGTGCACCACCAGCCAACGATTGTGTTAGATGGCGCGCATAATAATGAGGGGATGACGACTTTTGTCGACACACTGGCTAAAATGTACCCTTCACAACCGAAACAGGTGCTTTTCTCAGCCTTAACTGACAAACCACTGGATACGATGTTGGCGCGTTTATTAACGCTATCAAGCACCACGGTGACCTTAACGACTTTTGATTATCCACGGGCAATGACAGCTAGTCAGCTACAAACGAAGGCCACGCAATTTGCACTGCCGCATGCAGCGGATTGGCGTCAGACGCTGACTACCTTCATTGAAGAAGCAACTGCTGATGATACCGTCATTGCAGTGACAGGGTCACTGTATTTTATCGCAGAAGTACGGGCGTATTTATTGGCGTTGAAATAAGGGCTCTATGTCAAATAGTGTTGTTATTCAAAATTTAGTAAAATAAGTCATTTTTGCAGCTACCTTTTTTGGTAGCTGCTTTTTTTTGTAGTCATTCCTAATGTGAAGGACGCTTTCTGCGGGTGACGCTTCATCCTCCGCGCTCCGCTGGGGGTATTCAGCTGCCACTTTTCCCGCTAGAGTCGCCTTCACAAACGTCATGACGCTGCACGTTTATTATTGAGGCTCCTCGCGTATTAAAAGACAGTACAAGAGTCAATTAATTACGAGTTGGGAGCGATGCGTTTATGATTGAATCCGAGTAGAATCCTGTTTCTGAAATTTTGA